>CAYSVE010000166.1:0-9981 GCA_964434365.1 uncultured Anaerolineaceae bacterium
TTATGAAGCCGTTCACGTTCAGCGTGCCGCCGACGTCATCGAAGTCGCCGGTGCCGTCGGTGATGATAATCGTGCTGCCGAGGTCGAAGTTCCCCTCGGCGTTGGGCACAAGCTGCCCGTTGATGATGTCGCCGAACACATCGCCATCGGGGCCGCCGGTGATGCTGATCTTGCCCTCGTAGGTGCTCACGAAGGTGGTCGGGTCGGTATCGAAGCGGGTGAAAAACACGAACACATTGCCGGTGATGTCGCCGCCGGAGGTGCCGAAGCCACACAGGCCGCTCACACTCTCGGCACACGGCCCGCCCTGGATGGTGAAGGTCCCGTCGACGCGCTCCACGTCGTCATCGGCAAATGCCGGGATGGCTGCTGCGCTCAGGGCCATCAACACAACCAACAGCAGAATACGAATGGTTTTCATGATGATCTCCAAATTTGGTATCAAAATGCCGTTATATGGCGACACGATACTAGCATGGAGTTCATGAGAATTGCTATGGGGGCAGATGAACCCCCGCCAATCTGTACAGAATTTGCACAACCCTTACAGAATGCGCTTCCCTGCGAGGCTGAGCACCATCTCGACGGCGATTTCGGCGGTGCTGTTGCCCACATCGAGGATGGGGTTCACCTCGACGACATCCATCGTGTGGACCTTGCCGCTATCGGCGAAGATTTCCATCAGCAGGTGCGCCTCGCGATAGCGCAGCCCGCCGCGTACCGGCGTGCCCACCCCCGGCGTGAGGGTCGGGTCGCACGAGTCGAGGTCGAAGCTGATGTGCAGCCGTTGTAAATGGGCGAATTGGTTGAGGATGCGGCGGGCGATTTCGGCGATGCCGCGCTCGTCGACATCGCGCATGGAGTAAATCGTCACACCGGTTTGGCGCACATACTCACGTTCTTCCGGGTCCAAATCGCGGATGCCCACCATCGCGATGTGTTCGGGCTTTAGTTTGGCCCCGGCACCGCCCATAGTCACGAGGCTCTCTGCGCCATCGCCGAGCAGGACAGCCACGCTCATCCCGTGGATGTTGCCCGACGGTGACGTTTGTGGGGTGTTCATATCGGCGTGGGCGTCCACCCACACCACCCCGACCTCACCCGGCATAGCCCCGACCACCGCAGATACGGTGCCGATGCTGATGCTGTGGTCGCCACCGAGGAAAATCCCAAATTCACCGGGTTGTAGGCACGTGGAGATAGCGTCGTAGGTATGCTGGCACACGCTCGTTACCTGCGGCAGAAAGCGCGCGTTGGCGGTCGTCTCGTCGTCGATTTGCTCGACCTCGGTGACGGGCACGTTGCCCTCATCGTGCACATCGTAGCCGAGTTGTTCCAGCTTTTGTTGAAGGTTGGCATAGCGTAGGGCACTTGGCCCCATATCGACCCCGCGCCGGTTCTGGCCGAGGTCCATGGGAATGCCGAAAATACGGGCGCGTTTGGATGCAGTCATGTCGTCCTCGATGATGCAAGTCCGTTAAACATGTCCTACTTTAGCGTAGAAGTCGCTGCGCCGCTGAGGCGATTTTGACGTAGGTGTCCTCGGCCACGAGGTTGTGTTCCAGCCACCCGGCCATGCGTTGCAGCAGGCTGCGGTCGGCGTCCGTGAAGGGTTGCTCGCGCTTGGACCCGCGCGAGAAGTTCAACGTACCGAGGGCCTCACCGTTTTTGTTGCGCAACGGCGTGCCGATGTACATTTCCAGGCCGAAGCTGGCGTAGCACGGGTGCGTGTAATACTGCGACATTTCCATGTCGTTGATGGCGACGGTGCCGCCCGCCGTGATGGCAATGTCGCAGTAGGTGTAGCCCAGCACAAAACGCTGGCCGTCTTCCAGCACACCCACCGGTTGATGACGGAACACCGTGTAGTCGGCCTGGTTGATGCGGCTGATAATCGCCAGGTCGGCTTCGAAGTATGCGTTGCCCAGTTCCAACACTCGCTGGATTTTGGTGTCGAGCGGCGCGGCGTCGCTGGTGATGTCGTGCAGTTGCTTAAGAGCGGTGATAGTATCCATTAACGACTCAACATTCCACAATTATTTCGAATCGGCTACAGCCTATCACCGTCTGCGCAATTTGGGCTTTAAGAGTTGTAAAAGTAGTAAAAAAGTCCTGTAAAACGTGAGGTACATCACGTTGTTGTTAAGTATTTTGGTGGCGCACGCGCTGTGCAGGTGCGGCTAAGCGGGGGAAAGCGTCATTGGCATGTAGCCGACAAGGGCGGTGGCGGTATCGCGGTTGGCCTGTGTGAAGGTGAGGCGGGTGCGGGTATCCCACAATTCGACTAACCCCAAACCACCCGCTCGACCATAATGGGGATGTACAGCGCAGACTTCACCCCGTACCGCGCGAACTCTGCGACTTCGCCGTCGCTGTGCTTCAGTTGGTCGGCGTGGAGTTCGCGCGTGGGTGGGGTGGGCAGTTGCAACCACAACAGGTGGCTCGGATACTCGGTCTCGTCGTAGACGACCCCGGTGTCGTCCGCCACATTGTCGAGGCTCTCGGTGTAATACGCTACCAGCACGGTCGATGTGCGGGCGACCGCATCGTGCCTGATGAGATAACCACTCGTCAACGTTAGCGCGCCTACCGTCGCTTTCAGTACGGTTCGCTGCGCCGCTCGAAGGTCGGCTTCGGTTTCGATAGTCGTCTGCTGTAGTAGCGCCTTAAGTCGTTCGACAACGTCCGTCATGTTGGCTGGCGACGCCCCTCACTTCAACGGTTTTATACCGGGCAGTATACACCCACAACCATTATGGGTAGGTTATGTACATCACGTAGCGGCATGAAACCCGTATATTCGTATTTTATGGCACACGGGTGGGCATATGCCCGAAAATGCGCGCGACCGTGTCCAGCGCTTTTATGGCGAAGTACCGGCGATAGCGGGTTTCCCTCAGTTCGGCATAGCCCCACAACACGCCATCCTGCATCAGCGGTACATTCAGCACCGATTGTATCTCGTAGCGCACCAACTCATCGATCTCGGGAGCGTTGAGGCGGAGTTCATCGCGGTGGATTTCTCGTGTAGGCGGGTTGGGGAGTTTGAGCCATAGGTTGTAGAGTGGAAACTCCGATTCATCGTACGCAACACCAACATCATCTTCGATCCGTTCGAGCTTGCGCGTCCGTGGTGAGTAATAGCTGAGGAGTACGGTAGACAACCCGGTGTCCAGGTCGTGGCGGAGTAAATAACCGCTGATCATGTCGACAGCGTCTACGGTGAGACGCAACACTTCACTTCGTGCTGCACAGCCTCTAGCTCGTGTGGAGTGGGGATCGTTGCTGTGGCAACGACATCTTGCGCGGCAGCCTCGAAGTTGACCATGATTGCGGATGACCTCGTAACGGTTAGTTAATACGATTACGGCTACCGCGTCATATAGGTGTTCGAAGTGCGTGCTACATCATGCAAACATGAGGGTTTTGTGATTTATTCTATTGCAGGCGGGTGGGCATGTGCCGCAAAATGCGCTCGACATCGTCGAGCGTGGCCAGGTCGAAGCAGCGACGGAAGCGCGTCTCCCACATTTCCACGTAGCCCCATAGGTGGTCATCCTGCATCACAGCGATGTTGAGCACGCTGTGGACACCGTAGCGCATCAATTCGTCGATTTCGGGGTCGCTGAGGCGGAGTTCGTCGCGATGGAGTTCGCGGATAGGCGGGTTCGGTATGCTCAGCCAAATTCGATACAGTGGGAACGCCGTTTCGTCATATTCTTCGCCGATGTCATCGACAGGAATTGGCGTGCGTGTCGTGCGGCGGGCAACATAATTTTGCCGAACGGTGGAGATGCGCGTCTCCGTGTTCACCTGCATCAAATGGCCACTCGTCATGTCGGCAACGTCGACGGCAAGGCAGAGCACGGCATACTGTGCGGTAGCGAGGGCCTCGGGGGTATCGATAACCACATCGCCCAACATGTCGTGTACCTGTGTATCTAGCTCCATGTGCTGCATGGGGTTGGCCTCTCCATAGGTATAGTGTTTTGCTTGTTTGCTTCCCTTTTTCTTGTGTTAATTATACATTGATATAGTGTTGAATTCGTTGCGCGTTTATGAAAAAGCCATGAATTATGCCGTACGAGTAGGTATATTGTCGATGATGCAGGCAACCGCATCCAGCACGTCCATTTCGAAGTACCGGCGATAGCGACTCTCCCACAATTCGGCGTACCCCCACAGCTTGCCATCTCCCATTACAGGGATGTTCAGCGCCGATTGAATGCCGAACTGCACAAGCTCCTGAATTTCGGGGTGGCTGAGGTCGAACTCATCGCGGTGCTTCTCGCGGATGGGCGGGTTCGGCAGTTGCAGCCACGCCAGCACCAACGGATAGTCGTGTTCGTCCCAATCGTCGCCGACGTCTTCGCTGGTGCGTTCGAGCGGGCGCGCGCGGGACGAAATGTAGTTGAGCAGGAGCGTGGAAATACCGGTTTGCGGGTTGTGCTTCAGCAGGTAGCCGCTTGTCATATCTGCCGAGTCTACGGCAAATTTGATCACTGCTCGCTGGGCCGCTTCGAGTTCGGCCTGCGTACCGAGGCTGTGGTTCGCGAGCAGGGCATCCACCTGCGCCTGATAATCTGCCATCTCAGTTACCCCCCAATAAATAGTTTTCAACATTGTAGCCGAGAGTGGGTTATATTTTGGTTAACAAAAGCATTTGTGAGGGCGGGGCTTCGCGCGGCACCACACAGGCAAAAGCCCCACGCCGACATTGAGATGCGATTGTGGGGGGCGGCGAAAGTGTGTGCTGCAATCGCCTGCTAGCATACATCGACGTGGGTTCGTACAGGCATGGGGGAGCGGCGGCAACGACCGATGGCACCCTGTCGACCGCCGGTTGCAGGGGCGAAGGCACCATCACGACCGTATAACGCGCCCGCTATGTTTCCTCGCGCGCCACCACCTCGATCACGATTTGCGCTTCTTCGCTGCGGGTGCCATCGAGCCGGTAGGCAATCGCCGAAATCACATGCCGCCCCGGCGACTGCGCCAACCAGTTCATCCGGGCGGTGAACCCCGGCACCACCCCCGCCTCGACTGGACTCGCTTCCTGGTGCGGCTGCGTGTCGATTAAGTCCTCCACCCGCGCTATGCCCGCCGTTTCATCGGCAGCAGCCACGACGATGTCCAGGTCTACGCCTTCGAACACGGTGGCATTGTTCGTGGGGGCCTCGAACTGCACACGCGGCAGGTTCGGCGTGGGGATGGGCGTGGGGGCCGTGTTCGTGAGGTTGCAGGCCGTGAGTGTGAACAGTAGGGTCAGCGCAAGCCACTTCAGCAATTGGCGCACTCCGACAATTTACCGCTTTCCTCTACACCCAACCACTGGTCGAACTTGAACGTCCAGTTTTTGCCGCTTTCGTCGTGCTGCACCTTCACATCCACGATGTACCAGCCGCTCTCGCCCTCGGCGTTATCGTGGCCGATGCAGCAGCGCTCAAGATCGCCCAAATCGGGGATTTGCAGCACATACTGGTCGGTCGCGCCGCTTTCGAAGGAGAAGATGTCGCGCGCGGGTAGGTGGATGGGGTCGGTTTGGGCGGCCTTCCCAAACAGTTGAATGAACACGTTGCTGTCCGTCCCGGCGAGGTTTTCCTCACCGGTCTGTATCCAGATGGTGTAGGTCATGGCGGTCTCCGTTCACTTGTGTGGAATTATGCGGCGGTTGGGCAGTGGGCGCAAGGTCCGCGCGCGGGGGGCACAGCAAAACGATGCGGGCGCGGACCCCAAAATAGGGGGGCGTTGCCTGCTACGTCCGTGACTGTACTTCTCGGACAAGGCAATGCCTTGCCCGGAGAGGCTGTGTGGGGCGGTGCGGCGGTGTTGGGCCCGGCGGTCAGTGTGGCATCGTTTTTGCGTTGAGCGGGTATCTCCCTACGACAAAAAACCGGTAGGGCGAGGCCATGCCTCGGTGTAGCCCCGCCCATACTGCACCCTGATTGTTCGTTACAGCGGACGCCCGCCGCTGGCATCCAGCCCGGTACGCGCGATGAGGTCCTGGGTGCGCGTGTCGTTCATATCCGTTTCGTGGAGGATGCTGTACGGCAGGTTGTGCGTTTGCACGTATTGCGGCAGTTCGCGCAGCGTCTCCAAAATCGTATCGGGCGCAAGCTGGCCCAACCGGATGCCCGCGTTCGTCAACGTCTGGCGGATGCCGCCGATGTCCTGGTTGTGCAGCGCCGCACTAATCAAAATGCCCGGGCCCACCATATCGGCATACGGTATCGCGAGGCCCCGGCTAATCTTCGGCTCGATGGCGTACGCGAAGTACTGTTCGCTGCCCTCCTGTGGGCGGTTGTGCCCAAGCTGATTCGTGAGCTGCACTTCCATCGCGATGAGGTCCAGCAGGCTTCGCAGGCTCTCCTGCTTGCCCTCGCCCACGCCCTCGCTGATGCGAAAGGCCTGCTGGGCAATCGACGCGGCGACGCTCGCGGCCCACGGCTGAAAGCGCGTCTCCTGGGTGTTTTTGTTGCGCTCGGCGGCATAGCGCCAGTCCAGCAAGCCGGTGACCATCGTCAGCAGTTCCACAATCGCCGAACCGCGCACACGGGGCGGTGCGCTTTTAATCACTTCCCAGTCGATAATCAGGCGATCCGCCGGGCCGGTCGTGATGTATTCCACGACGCCGCCGCTGCGCGCCGCCACCAGCGACGTAAAAAAGCCATCGACGCTAAGCGCGGTGGGGATGACCGTCACGGGGAGTTTGCGCTTAAAGCCGATGAACTTCGCGACATCGCTCGCGAGGCCGCCGCCCACGCCGTACACCGCCTCCACTTCCGCCGGGAGTCCGTCGGCCAGCGAGTTCAAAAAGTCGAGGTTGGCGGTGTGGGGTTCGGCCTGCACCACGATGGGGAGGTTGATCGCCGGGGCCACCGCCGCCCAGGAGTTCGTCCCGGTAAGTACGGCGACCGGGCGTTCTTCTTTAATGGTCGAGACATCACGAATTTCGATGCGTGGCAAAGGCCAGAAGGTGGTCATAATTAGCGCTCCTGCGGCGGATCAGTCGGGTTGGCAGTACCCCCAAATATTAGTGCGAATGACGACGTTTCGCAATCGTATGCCCCGCGTATGGGGACGATTGTCCCACGCAACGTCTCATCGACGCTTGCCCTACGCCCCGCCGAATCTCTTCGTGCGCGGTGATACCATACCGGAAAGGGCCGCCGAGGCAGGAGCACCACCCATGGACAAAACACTTTTTGCGCTGATGCTCGCGGTAGGGTTGTTGGCATTCGCCGGGGATGCCCGCGCCCAACCCTACGCCTTCGATGACCCCGACGCGGCCTATGCCGAGGCGCTGCGCCGCATCGAGGTAGCGCGGGAGCGTGAGGCATTGGCGCTTAATCTCAGTGGGATTGGTCTCGAAGCTCTGCCGCCAGAGATTGGATCACTCGCTCAACTGCAGGTACTATACGCGCATCACAACGCGCTGACGAAACTTACACCAGAGATCGGCAACCTGACAGAATTGAAGGAACTTTATCTGGGTGCGAATAATATTTCATGGCTGCCTTCCGAAATAGGTTATTTAGTCAATCTCCACACCATGTATCTAAATGAAAACCAGTTTATGCTACTACCTCCGAAACTCGAAATGCTCAATAACCTGGAGCATCTCTCATTTGAAGACAACCCATTGGGATGTGTAGACATAGACGTTCGTGTATCGACAGATTGGCGCGAGATTGTGGCTTCGCGCCCTTGGTGTACCGCACCACCGTACAGGGCCGGCGTTGGCTCGGTGATGACGGGTTTCGGGGTGCTCGTGGGGCTGTTCGGCGCGTTGTGGGTGGCCGGCATACGCCGCGCGAAGAAACGTTTACCGGGCCTTAACAGAACGTGAAAAACGTGGGTTGAAGAAATATTCTGCAACGGGCACAATGGCCGCTGTACGGTAAAAAACCATAGGGCCATATGTGATGGACGAGAACCCACTACCCTCCAACGACGATCTGCTGGCGTACAGCCAAGCACTCGACTGGGAAACGATAGAAGACCAGAAGCGCAAGTTCAACAAAGCGGTGAAGACCCTCGCCGCCGACCCCACCCTCGCCAATACGCTCCCCCTCGAAACCCTTGCCGACGCGGTCGGCGCGCCCATAACCACCTACTTCGACCCGCATAACCTCGATGGCCCCAACGTTTTGCTGGTGGAAAACAACGGCCACTCCTTCGTTCTCGGGAGCTACGTCGAAAAGCGGTATCGCAAGGGCAAGTCCATCATGGACGCCATCACACCGTACAATTTGAACCCCAGCGTCAACCACACCAACCTGCACGAGACGAATACGCCCACCACGCGCATGCGCGCCCTCGGTGCCGAGATCGAACTGGGGTTGCTACACCCCGATGGCAACGGCCCCGAAGAGGATGACGTGAAGGCGTTTATCCGCGCGTACCAGGGGCATGCTCGCCATTTCGGTGTTACGCCACAGGTCGACCGCGAGGCGTGCCAATACCAGATCGAAACGCATGTCGCGCCGGGCATCGGCTACAACAAAACGCGCCATTCTATCGAGGGCATCATGAAGTCGCTGATGGCCTCTAGCGAAGATACCGGCCTGCGCACGGCCATCATGAGTGTGTACCCGGTGGAAAGCGACTTCAAAGTGACGGACGACCCCAAGGTCGCCACTGCTGTCGACCTGATGGCGCAGATCAACAACAAGTACGAAATTTACGGCGAGCGCCTCGCCGAAGCCAAAGCGATGTATCACATCGACGGCGACATCGAGCATATTCACAAGATCCGCATCCAGGGGTGCCACATTCACCTCGAAATCGCCGGGCGCAGCGAGGCACTGGGCTTGCTCACGTATTACACGATGCTGCGCAGCGCGACGGCCATCGCAAATGCCGCCGTGCTGAAGGGGGGGCCGTTCATCAACGGCACCTGCGACCCACAGCGCCTTTGCGCCCGTGAGCACCTGCGCCGCACGACCATCACCGGCAACTACATCGAAATCCCGGTGAGTCCGCACATCAGCGAAAACGGCCTGAATCGCTACAGCGGCCTGCTCAACAGCGGCCATGTGAACGCCGTCGCGCGGGCGATGCTCATCGACGAGAGCATGCCCGAGCCAATTAGCGCCATGCACAACGGCATCGGTCGTGTTCGGCCAGACCTCGGCAGCAGCAAGCGCATCTGCACCGTGGAAAGCACCGGCATGCCCGCGAACGTCAGCGCCGCGCGCATGGCTGCCGTCCTCACCGACTTCGAGTTCAGCCACACTTTGATGGAACTGTACTTCCGCCAGAACGGCTGCGACCTCGCGCCGATGTTCGATAACCAGGTATTCTGGGAGGTGATGGGGCCACTCTCGCCGGAGACGTTCCGTGCGATGCACGACCACAGCGACCGTGCAGGCAGCGAAATGACACTCACCACGGCGGCGGGTACGCAGATGTCGCTCGGCGAGTTCTACGACAAGAAGCGCATTTTCATGCACAAGGCTCTCGCGGATGTCGAGGAAGTTATGCCGCGCGACATCGACGATGTGTACACCAGCCTCACGCGGATGCTGACGCCGCCCAGCGGCAAAGTCGCCGAAACGGTAGAGCAATATGTGCTGGAACCCAAGCTGCGTAGCACGGGCAACTGGGGTCAAATTCTGCGCAACACCTACCAGGAAGAGGGCGGCGTCATCGGTGACCACTGCCCAGATGCCGTTTTGCGTGTCACGAATCGCCTACACCAGGCGTTGCACGCACGCTACCTGGGAACATGAATGCCGAAGCGCTATCGTCGGAAATACTTCTCATATCCAGAATATCTGTGGCGTTACGCGACGCAATTTTTACGCGACGAAACCTTGAGTTTCGAAGAGGCGATCGTACGTGAGGAAGAACGTCTCGGCGATGCAGCGGCGCGCCTTGCCAGGTCCGAGGTGACGACGGTTCGTGGATACACGCAGTTTAGTTATAAAGCGCGCGGCCTGTATTTGCAGCAGCTCCAGCGCTGGCACGACTACTTCC
>CAYSVE010000167.1:0-9962 GCA_964434365.1 uncultured Anaerolineaceae bacterium
TGACCACCGGGGCAGTGTACTCGCCCGCGTTCGTCTCGATGTGCCACAGGGCGGTGTCATCTTGCCACAGGCGGTTGACCTCCACGCCAAAGCGGATTGCGAAGTCGTGCTTTTCGGCGAAGCCTACAATGTGGCTGTGATACGCCTTGCCGGTGGGGAAAATCGGCCAGTGCCACGGCATTTTGAAGTTCGGCAGGTGGCTGTACCACTTGCTTGTGTTCAAATGCAGCGATGGGTACAGGCTGGCCCATGTGTGGCCTACGATTTGTGTGCGCTCCAGCACGAGGTAGGGGATGCCCGCTTGTTGCAAGTAGTATGCGCTGGCGAGGCCCGCCGGCCCGCCACCGATGACGATCACCTGGGGTTGTTCGGTCATAGATACTGCATCTCGTTTGTTCGTTCGTGCACAAAGTATACCGTACGCGGGTTAAAAGGCCGTAAGTCCGGTAGCTGTGCTACGATACTGATGGACTGATGACCAAATAACTGGGAAGTACCCATCTGCGATGTGGGAATATCCAGGGGACACTGCCAGACGTTGTATTCGCGTTATAACCGCATTTCGTTATCGTTTTGCCCCGAAATCGCACCTGTGCGATACTACCCGGCATGAAAGCACCCGTTGTCTTCTTCATCTATCGCCGACCAAAATACACCGCGCGCGTGTTCGAACGCATCCGCGCGTATCAACCGCCCGTGTTATTCGTGGTGGCCGATGGCCCCAAAAACGCCACCGAATCCGCTTACGTTCGCGAGGCGCGCGAAATCTCCGAAAACGTCGACTGGCCCTGTGAGGTCCACCGCGACTACGCCGACGACAACCTGGGCCTGCGAAAGCGCGTGGGCGGGGGCATTAGCTGGGCGCTATCGACGGTTGAACACGCGATTATGCTGGAAGACGATACCTTGCCCGGGCCGGATTTCTTCGGCTTTTGCGAAGACCTGCTCGCCCGTTATGCCGAAGATGAGCGGGTTTTCCACATCAGCGGCAACTACTTCCAACCGCCGCAGAACACGACGCCACACAGCTATTTCTTCTCGCAGTACCCGGCCTATTGGGGATGGGCCACCTGGCGACGTGCCTGGCAATACCACGACCCTGACATGCACGCGTGGCACGCTGCGCCGGATAAATCGGTTTTTGCGGGGTTGCTGAATGACCTCGAAGGCTGGACGTTCTGGCGGCGGCGCTGGGAACGCGTCGCGAGCGGTGTGCTCGATAGCTACTCCTACCCGTGGATTTTCACGTGTTTGCGGCACGGTGGGCTGGCGATCGAACCGGCGGAAAACCTCGTGACGAACATCGGCTTCGGGGCCGATAGCACCCACACGAAAGACCCCAACGACCCGCTCGCGAATTACCCGATTGCGCCGCTGCGCTCACCGTTGCAGCACCCACCCGTGGTCGAACCGTTCCGTGCAGCGGATACCTTCAAAGTGACGCAGTTCTTCTACCCACATTACTAAAGGGCACGCATCGTGACGAACGACTACACCCGAGGCCTCGTCATCGGCAAGTTTTTCCCGCCGCACCGGGGGCATCAATACCTGCTGCGCACCGCATTAGCGCAGTGTGATGTGCTGTACGTGATCCTCGGCAGCCAACCTACCGATGACATCAACGGCGAGGTGCGGCGCAAGTGGTTGCAGGAGATGGTCCCGGGGGCTATGGTTCATCACGCGTTCGCGGTCGACGAGGCCGAGGGGCATCCGCGCCCGTGGGAGGTGTGGGCGCGTGACGCGTTGGCAACGCTGGACTTCACGCCGGAGGTGGTGTTCTCATCGGAGGACTACGGCGAGCCGTTCGCGGCGGCTTTGGGTGCCCGTCATGTAATGGTCGATAAGGCGCGCACGGTGATGCCCATCAGCGCGTCGGACATCCGCGCGGACCCGTACGCGCACTGGAATTACCTCGCGGCCCCGGTACGCGGCCACTATGCCCGGCGCGTTGCAATCGTCGGCGGCGAAAGCTGTGGCAAAACCACTCTCGCCGTCGAACTCGCAAAGCACTTCACCACCGTGTGGATGCCGGAGTATGGCCGCGAGTTCGTCGACCGCAAGCCGGGAATCCCCACACCGACGGAGTCGAAAATTCTTACCGAGGAGACGCTGCGGCGGCAAGATGCCCTCGCGCGCGAGGCCAATCGCGTGCTCATCTGCGATACAGAACTGATTGTGCTGAAGGTGTTGGCCGATTTACACTTCGGCTACAGCCCGCAGCACATCCTCGATGGCATTGCGCAGCAGCGCTTCGATTTGTATCTACTCGCAGACGACGATATTCCGTGGGTGGGCGATGGCGTGCATCGCGAAGGTGCGGACGTGCGCCGCGCGCAAACCGAACAGTTCAAAGCGGAGTTGGCCGCGCGCGGGATTCCGGTACACGTCATCGGCGGCAATGTGCCGACGCGGGTCGCGCAGGCTGCGGAATTGATCGAGGGGTTGTTCGAGGTTGGGGAGGCCTGAACGACCGAAAAACTTGCTTATCGATGAAATTTGGAGAGAGAAAATCATCATGACACTAAACCGACGCCAATTTATGCAGAGGCTCGCCGCGCTTGGCGGGTCGGCTGCGCTAAGCCGCTTGAACCTCGCGCGGGCGCTAGCCCAAACTGCCGAGGGCCGCGTGGAAATATGGGGGTACGGCGAGCCGATGCTCGGCCACTTCGAGGCGTGGCAGCCAGAGCTTGAGGCCCGCTACACTGGCCTTGAAATGGTCCTGCGCGACTTCGGCTATTTGGAACTGCACGCGAACATCGCCAACGCGCTCGTGAGCGGCGTCGGCATACCCGATGTCGTCAACTACGACGTGAGCTACGTTAGCGACTTCGCGCCTGCGCTGCTCGACCTCACCGAGTTGATGGCCCCCTACGCCGATGAGTTCATGCCGAATGCGCTCCAACTCGCGACCGATACCGAGGGGCGTTTACTCGGGCTCCCGCAGGATAACGAGCCGATGGGCATCGCCTACCGCGCAGACATCTTCGAGCGGTACGGCGTAACCGAGGACGATTGCGCCACATGGGACGGCTTCATCGAGGCGGCGCAAAAGATCAATACCGATAGCGGCGGCGAAATCCATATGATGGCGATGGACGCGCCCGGCAGCCAGATGCCCGTTTTCGGGGTGCCACACCAGATTCACGAGGTGTTCTTCCACCTGGCCGGGTATCACGGGGTGTTCTTCAACAAGGCGGATACCGAGGTCATCATCGACCAACCCGCCGCCCTCGCGGCGATGGAGGTGTTCAAGCGCGTGGCCGACGAAGCCGCGCTCACCCTGCAAACCCCAGATTCGTCGCTGGCGGCCTATCAGTCAGGCCTCATCGCGGCGAACATCTGCCCGGCGTGGTTCCCGTTGGGTCTACAACTCGGCCTACCAGAGCAAACAGGCAACTGGCGCATCATGCGGCTCCCGGCCCTTGAGGAGGGCGGCCTGCGCACAGCCTTCCAGATTTCCACGGTGACGGGTATCCCCGCCGATGCCCCCAACCCCGAGGCGGCGTGGCAGGTGATGTTCGATGCGCAGTTGAGCGAGGAAGCGCAGTTCCGCTTCTTCGAGACCTCCGGCGGGGTGCTGCCCACCCGCGTCGATGTCGTCGAGGCGTTGGCGACACGCGAGATCGAGTACTTCGGCGGCCAGCGGATTTACGCGTTGTTCAACGAAATCCTCGCCGATTTGCCAGATGTGTTCTTTGGGCGCGGCTGGGTGGAAGCGCGCGCCATCATGACGAGCCGCATCGAGCCGATTATTCGCGGCGACGTGACAGTCGAGGAAGGGATTGTCGCTGCTGCCGACGAGATGCGTCGTCGTCTGAACAAAGCGTAACCGGTACCGCGTTCAAGGGCGGGCCGATGCGATGCGCCTGCCTGCCTGCCTGCGAACTGTGCTACGAGTGTGCTACGATGGACACATTGCCACGATGTGAGGTCTACGGACAATGAGCACCCACGAGAGGCTGTACACCGCCGATGAGTTTTTGCGCATCGCCAGCCAAACCGACAAAAAGCTCGAACTCATCGATGGGGTCATCGTAGAAATGTCACCGACGGAGTATCACGGACTAATTGCAGCCCGAATTGCGGCGCGGTTGTTGCCATTTGTGGAAGCGCGCAAGTTGGGGCGGGTTTCGGTGGAGGTGTCCCATCGCTCGCCCGTCGATGATGCCAATGTTCGGCTGCCCGATGTTTCGTATATCAGCGCCGAACATGGCCTCGACGTGGTGAGGCGCGGGCCGGTGATGCAAATGCCAGACCTCGCGGTCGAGATTCAATCGCCAGATGACGACAAAGCCGCGATGCGTCGTAAGGTAGCCTACTACCTCGCCAACAGCTCACGGATGGTGTGGCTGGTTTTCCCCGACGACCAGACCGTAGAAGTGCACACCCCCGATGCAGACCCCCGCACCGTGACGGACACCGTCGACGGCGGCACGTTGCTGCCGGGTTTTTCGTTGCCGCTGCGTGTGGTCTTCGAGGTGTGATGCCGCTGCCGGGGCCGAATGACACCGAAGGCACGCTAACGGTCACAAACTCATCACAGATTCAGCCGCGTGCGCAATGTAACGTCCTTTCTTCATTTACTTACGGCTGAGGCGCGGCCATTTTTTGTTTTTGGGGGTTGGTATGGGGTGTTGCATGGTTTGGGTGGGCGCGCCATGGACTCGCGACCATGCGTTTCGGCGAAACGGGATTTGTGTTTATACTTGCCCTCAGTGTAACCCAGTAACCCACCCCCGGAGGGTACCTTTGACCAACAAACCACTGATTCTGATCGTGAACGACGATGGCATTCACTCGCCGGGGCTGCCCGCCTCTGCCGAAGTCGCTGCCGAACTCGGTGAAGTGCTCATCGTGGCACCCAACGAGCAACAAACCGGCATGAGCCGCGCGCGTCCGTTTTTGCCGGGCATGGGCGTCATCGAGGAAACCCCGTTGACGATCGGCAGCGAAACAGTGGTCGGCTATGCGGTCGTCAGCGCGCCCGCATTGTGCGTTGCGCACGCGCTGATGGAACTGACACCGCGCCAGCCCGACCTGTGCCTGAGCGGCATCAACTACGGCGAGAACATCGGCTGGAGCCTGACCGGCAGCGGCACGCTCGGCGCAGCCCTCGAAGCGGCAGCCTACGGCGTCCCCGCGATTGCGTCCTCGCTGGAAACGCCGATGTCCATGACGCACAGCAAAACCTACGCCGACCTCGATTGGGCGGCGGCGAAGCATCACCTGCGCGTGCTGGCCACGACGATCCTCGAACGCGGGATGCCGGACGGCGTCGCCGTGATGAACCTCAACGTGCCCTCGGATGCCACGCCGGAAACCGAGCAGCGCATCACGAGCCTCAGCTACCACAGCTACTACACCTACGACTACTACGGCCCGAACTACCGCCCCTACGACCAACCCTTTCGGCTGACCGAAAGCCGCATCGCCGACCGCAACACGCTGGAACCTGACAGCGACGTATACGCCTTCGTCCACGACCGGGTAGTCTCCGTCACGCCGATTGCGCGCACGCTTTCGGCCCCGTTGGACGGCGTGCGGCAGTGGCGGGCGTAGCCACATCAGCGCGGCGGTAGGGGCGCAGGCGAGCCGGATGCCAAGCCTCGCCCACCATACCGACCCCACACGAAAAATCACCTCCATGAACCGACCCCACATCCCCTACCTGTTCATCGCGCCATATTTTTGTATCTTCGCGCTGTTCGGTGTGCTGCCGATCGTCTACGCGGGGTACATCAGCCTGCACGATTGGACCGGCCTGCGCGAGCCGGTCTTCATCGGTGTGGCGAACTACACCAACCTCCTCCGCGATAGCGAGTTTTGGCTGGCGGCCCGCAACACACTTGTGCTGTTGGCCCTCAGTGGCCCGCTGACCATCGGCGGCGGGTTGGCGCTCGCCATGCTGCTGAACAGCGGCCTTGTGCGTTTTCGGCGTGCCTACCACACCTTGATGGTGCTGCCGCTGGTGTTCTCGTTGGTGGTGGCGGCGCAGGTGTTCAACTTGCTGTTGGCGAACCCCTTCGGCCTCGTCAATGCGGGGATCGCCGCGCTCGGCTTCGACAAAATCGACTTTGTGAGCAACCCGCGCCTTACGCTGCCGGTGCTCACGCTGCTCATCTTCTGGAAGTACGTCGGCAACGACCTCGTGATTATGCTCGCGGGGTTGCAAGCGATCCCGCGCGAGTTGTACGAGGCCGCGCAGGTCGATGGCGCGGGGCGATGGGCGGTCTTCCGGCACATCACGCTGCCGATGCTGCGCCCGGTGATTTTGTTCGACATCATCCTCACGACGATCGTCACGTTCAACATGTTTGCAGAGCCGTACACGCTCTTCGGCGAAACCGGCGGCGTGAACCAGAGCGGGTTGGTGATGGGCCTGTTGATGTACCGTACGTCGTTCAACTTCTTCAAGTTTGGCTACGGCGCTGCGATGGCCAGCGCCTGGGGGTTGGTGTTTTTCGGGCTATCGGCAGGGCAGGTTGCCATCGGAGGCCGCCGCCGTGAGTCGTAGAACCGAGGTGTGGCTGGTCAACATTGGGTTGGTGGTCTTCGCGCTGCTGATGCTGGTGCCGTTCTATTGGATGTTGTCGTCGTCGTTTAAGCCGCGCGCCGAAATCCTCACTGTGCCCATTTCGGTTGTTCCGCGCACCCTCACCCTGGAAAACTACGCCAAGCTGTTCGCAGAAACGCTGTTCGCGCGCAGCCTGCTGAATAGCACCCTCGTGTGCGCCGCAAACATCATCTTACAGGTGGGGGTGAGTGCGCTGGCCGGGTTTGCCTTTGCGCAGTATCGCTTTAACGGGCAGGGGGTGTTGTTCCTTACGGTGCTCGCGGGGGCGATGATCCCCGTCACGGCGCAGTTGGTGCCCAACTACGTGATTATGTCCCGCCTCGGTTGGATCGACACGTGGCTGCCGCTGATTATCCCCGCAGCCGCGAATCCATTGGGTGTACTGTGGATGCGCCAGACGATGAGCAGCCTGCCGTCGGAAGTGCTCGACGCGGCGCGCCTCGATGGCGCGGGGGAGTTCGGGTTGTTCTGGCGTTTGGCGCTGCCCATGAGCCGCCCGGCGCTGGTCGCGCTCTCGCTGTTTGTGTTCACCGTCACCTGGAACGAATTTCTGTTGCCGCTGGTGTACCTGCGCACGCGCGAGCTGTACACCGTCCAGTTGATGATTAGCAGCTTCTTTCGCACTGGCTTCCAGCAAAACTTCGACCTGTTGATGACGGCCTCGGTGCTGTCGCTGCTGCCGATGCTGGTGTTGTTCCTGGGGTTGCGGCGGCACTTCCTCGCGGGGGTGCGCATCGGCGCAAATTTGGACCGTGCCGACGAGGATCGCAAGGTGCAGCGGGGCGAACCAGACGAAGCATAGCATCGGCGGGACAATTCTGGCGTTTGCGGTCGTCAGCCCTATACAATTAGATGAACACGCCAAAGTAGCAGCGAGGAACGCTCATGGACGACATGCTACGCCAGCAACTCCAAGCCGAAGTCGCACGCGGTGGCTATGCTTACATCCGCAACCTGGCCGCCGCCGAACACGCCATATTGCGCGGGCAGTTCAATGTCGCGAAGGTGCTGCGCGCTGCCGCCCACGCCCAACGCGTGACGGCGACCGAGGCTGCTCGGCTACTGGAGCAAGATGCCGATGAGAATGCCATCCTTGCGACGATCCTCGACGAGATCAACCCAGGGAATAACATACACGCGTCGCAGGCCGACAGTGCCGCCCCCTACCTTGCGCTCGAAAGGGCAGCCGTGGTGCGAGCAGGCTTACGAGACATCCTCGACCGCGCGCTTGCTAGCCTACAACGTAACGCCGATGTGCTCGAAGCCGATGTGAACCTTATGCTGTGGGGGTGCTACGGCTGTGGGGCTATCTACGAAGGCGACCGCCCTCACGCCTGCGACTTGTGCGGTGCACTCAGTGTAGAGTTCGAGTGGTTTGGGCCGTTTTATTCCGCAACGCCCGAACACCTGGGGCAATTGAACCCGACCGACATCATCGGGGTGTTGCGTGAAATCCCCGACCAGGTTACAGCCGCAATCGATGGGGCCGATGATGCAGGGCTGCGTCGCAAACCCACGCCCGAGGAGTGGTCCGCTGCCGAGGTGATCGGTCATATGCTGGAGACCGATAAGCTGTTTGTTCTGCGGGCAAAAGCGCTGCTGGAAAAACAAGGGGTTGAGCTACCGCGCCCGATGCCACCGTGGAAGTTGCACGAGGGCAAGGGGTACGAAACGATGCCTGCCGGGCAACTCCTGGCGATGTTGCGCGTTGCGCGCGGAGACTGCCTCGCGCTACTGAACAGCCTGGAACCCGAAGATTGGACTCGCACCGGGCTTATCCTCGGCGCGAAAACGTCGTTGCTCGATCTCGGCACGTGGCTGGCGAATCATGACCGGGGACACCTTGCGCAGGTTCGTAACCTGTGTCGGCCTGGGGGGTAGCCAGCCGGGGCTATGCCTCGTACGCCCGTATCGCGAAATCCGTCAAGATCTTATAGACCTTCTCCCAGGCTGCTTTGGTCTCGGGCGAGAAGTCATCTTCGAGCATGTTTTCCAGTGTCCAGATGAGTGTTTCGCCGATGAGCGGGTACTGCTCCGCTGTCACGCCGTAGCTGATGTGCCGTGCGCCAAGGGCTTGCATCACCGGGGCGAGTTTTTCCAGGTCGTAGACGCCGCCGATGGCGAGGCCGATTGTCTGGATAAGCTTCATGCCCTGGTCGCGCATATCGGCCCGTTTGAATAGCTCGCGCGTGTGTGGCGCGACCTTGAACAACCGCCCGTAGAACACCACCGCCGCCTCATCGATTTGCGCTTCGAGCTTGGCGTAGGTGTCGGCTATAAGCTGTTTTTCTCTGTCGGTCAGGCTCATGCGACTCTCCACATGCTGGGTGCTGATATTGCCCGACACATCGTAACATGTTTTGTATGCGCGCGGCATAAGCGACCGCAAAATCTATGCACCGAGCAGGGGGCGAACCTTCTGCGGCACGGTGGATGCACATGCACGCTTTGCCAGCAGGGTGAGCGTCGGGGCGGCCACACGTTGCAGATGCTCGATGTCCTCGGTGACGAAGATGAGCGGAATGCTATCATTTTCTGGGGTTTGGTCGAAGTTGGGAATATAGGTGCGCCAGCCAAACGCCGTGTAAAGTGGAAGCTCGTTTGGGTGGCACTGGCCGAACGCCAACTGGGCGTTGACCTCGGCCAGGAAAGCGACGGACCGCTCCATCAGGGCGGCGGCGACGCTGGCTCGGTCGGCGACATTATCCACCACAAACCGGTCATGGACGACGATTTCGTACACTGGCACGATGCGGCTAAAGCGAGACAGGCGATAAGTGCGCTCGTGAGCTGCGCTGAAGGGGGCATCGCCACCGTAGTTCACGCGCAACGCGCCGATGATGTCCCCGGCCTCGTTTTGCGCGATAAGGTTGTGGGCGTAGGCATCACGCTCATCGGTGCACGGCGATGGCGTCGCTGGTGCGTGCGCATCGGTGTGGTGGCTGGCTATGGCCTCGCGGAACCCGTAAAGCGCCTGAGCCTCGGTTTCGCTTTCGATGAAATGGACCGTGTAACTCATGATGCACCCTCTACACACCTGTATTTTGCTACAGGGTAGACCAAACCTGCGGTGAATGTTGTAAATATCTGGAAAAATTTTATTCTTTGTTAAGAGTGGCCTAAAACCATGTGGCGAACTCGTGGAGAAGCACCAAACTACGGCAGGTTGCAGTTTGCCGCGAGTATCGGCACCCCTTCGAATGACCCGCTGATGTGCCCGGCGTCACCCGTCGCGCCGATTTCCGTCGTGCCGGTGTTCACCGTGATGTCGAACGTGCCGGAGAATTCGGTCTCGGTCGCCTGAAGGTCGATGGTGCCGGTGGTGAGGTGGTAGTCGCCCATCACGACCGACTTCCACACGATGATGTGGATGCCATCGGTGCTGCCG
>CAYSVE010000168.1:0-9882 GCA_964434365.1 uncultured Anaerolineaceae bacterium
ACTCATCGAGTGTAATCATGAGGTGTGTTATCCGCATCAGTTTGCATAACAAAAACGCCCTCCCGCAGCGGAAAGGCGCTTGAATGCATTATAGGTGGGGTATCGTCAGGCGTAAAGCGTCGTGAGGTAGATAATTCCAAGGGTAACGATGACCTGGGTCGATGAAACCGCCAGCCCGAACAGCAGCGCCCCCGGCCCCGAGCGATACAACGTTTGCAGTTGGATTCGCATGCCGATGCCAGCCATCGCAAGCACCAACAGAAACTTACCGCTCGTTTTGATGAGGTCGACGGCGGGCAGCACATTCAGGCTTGCGAGCAGACTTAGCACGAAAAACCCGATGATGAACAACGGGACTTTGATCGGACTGCCGCCGCTGTTGTCACCATTACGACGGCTCACAAGCGTCGTCAGCAGGATGACGACTGGACCAAGCATCAACACGCGGCCCATCTTCACGACCGTCGCAACGCCGCCCACCGTATCGTTGATGGAAAACCCTGCCGCTACGACCTGCCCCACCGCTTGCAACGTCCCGCCGATGAGCAGACCACCCTCCGCTTCGCCAAGGCGCAGCAATGCGACCATTGCAGGGAGAACAAAAATGCCGAACGTACCCAGCAAATTCACGACGCTGATAGCGATACCGGTGTCGCTCTCTTCCGCGCCTATGGCACTGCTCGTCGCTGCAACGGCAGACGACCCGCAGATGCCATTGCCCGCGCCCATCAACAGGCTAAACGATGATGAATAGCCGAGCAGCTTACCCAGGTACACACTCTCCTACAGCGATGTGGACACGGATGCGAGGATGTCGTCTTAAGTGATTGGCCCAAGCGCGACCAACGTTGCCAGTTGCAGTTCGACACCCAGAAGCGCAATCGAAAACGGGAGCAAACGCTTCTCGGCGAACTTGACACCCGCGCCATAGCGCGTCATGTCGGGGATGACGTTCCCGACGAGCACCCCGAGCAAAATCGCGATGGTGACCGCCCCGAGGCGCGGCACGTATTGCCCGAGGAGCCAACTCACGCTACCGACAATAATGACGATCACAAGACCGGGCAGCGGGGGCCACGTCAAGTTGAGAGGCCCACTGCCCGAATGTGTTTTGGCCGTTTGTATGGGCACTTACACTTCTACCTCTTGGCGAGCGAGATAATCGTCGATGGTCACCACCTGCCCGGTTTCGATCGACTCCTGCGCAGCAAGCGCAACCAGCACCGACCACAACCCCTCCCGTGCCGTCGCGGCGTTCGTGTTACGCCCCTCGATGTTTTCGATGAAGTTGAGGTGCTCGTAGAAGGTGGCTCCACTATGGCCGCTCTGTTCGATCCATGTGGGGTAGCCAGGCTTCATGATTCGCGAGGGTTTGCTTTCGCCGCACATCACTTCCATGTGGCTTTCCAGTTCCATATTGGAGAGGAAATCCTGGTGCTCCCACGCGCGGATGCGCCCCTCGTCGCCGCAGATGGTCAACTCCTCGGAGAACATCGGCGCGAACATGCACAGCGTAAAGTTTCCGCGCACGCCGTTCTCGTAGTTGATGATGACCATGGTGTTGTCGAGGATGTCCGACTTTTCGCCGTTATATTCGAACTCGCGGAAGTTCACACTCATGCTGCCCGAGGCGTATACCGACACAGGCCGTGCCCCAGCGAACAGGTTCAACAGGTCGAAGTAGTGGCAGCACTTTTCCACCAGCGTATTGCCGGAGAAGCGCGAGAACTTATTCCATTGGTTCACCTTGTCGAAGAATGGCATCCGATACTCCTGAATGCCCACGAGTTTGATGTCTCCGATGGAATGGCGCGCCAATGCTTCATAGATCGACTCGGTGTACATCGCTTTGTAGCGATATTGCAGGCCGATCTGAAAAACGCCAGCGTAGTTCTCTGCGATGTTGGTAATCTCGACGGCATCGCGGGCGTTGGTGCTAATCGGTTTCTCTAGCAGAATGTGCTTCCCACTTTGCGCCGCTACACGAACCACATCGAGATGCGTGTAATTCGGCGTGGAGATGATAAGCCCGTCGACCTCGGGGTCGTTGCAGGCCGCTTCAAGCGTATCGTAGATCACGAGTTCGCTACGAGGTTGCGGGGCAAAGCGCGCGTGCATCGCCCGAGCACCGTCGATGCTCTTGGGGTTTGGGTCGTACACACCGTGGATGGTCGCGCGCCCTTCGAGGTGCGTGACACGGATGTGCTCTTGCCCATTGATGCCCGTACCGATAACATTAAAGCGATAGCCAGCCTGGCCACGGTCCATCAGGTAGCGGTCGCCATCGGGCAGGTAACTGAACTGCGAATCCAGCGAGAGTGCGGTGCTGCGAATTTCTTTCGATTTGTTGGGTTGCTTTACTACTGCACCCCGATGATTGGTCTGCATTACGGTATGGATGCCCCATTTACAGCTTCGAACAAGCGATACCACTCAATACGAGTCAACTCGACGTCATCGGCTTTCACGCTCGTGGCGATGCGCTCCGGGTTCATCGTCCCCAGGATGGGCAAAATACCCGCCGGGTGACGCAGCAACCACGCGAGAGCGATAGCACCTTTGTCTACGTTGTATTTTTCGGCGAGTTCCCCAAGCACCTGCGACGCGGCCTTGATGTTGGCTGGCGCATCATCGGATGGGTTGAACAACTGCCCCCCCGCGACGGGTGACCACGCCTGGATTTGAATATCGTTTACGCGGCAGTAGTCGAGCGTGCCACGCTGACCGGCATACTCAGCGCCGACTGTGTTGGAAATTACGCCGTCGCGAATGATGTAGTTGTGCAGCAGGTTCACTTCGACCTGATTCGCGACAATCGGTTGATCGATATAGCGCCTGAGCAGTTCGATTTGCATCGGTGTGTGGTTGCTCACACCGAAGTACCGCACCTTACCACTGCTGTGCAGGTGGTCGAACGCGCGTGCGACTTCTTCCGGCTCGACGAGGGCATCGGGCCGATGGAGCAGTAGCAATTCGACGCGGTCGGTGTTCAAGCGCCCCAAGCACGTTTCGAGCGTGCCAACAAGGTGATCGTAGCTGAAGTTATAGTGCCCGGGCATGGTGTCATCACCGAGGACGATGCCCGCCTTCTGCTGTAAGACGAGCTTCTCACGCAACCCTGGCGAATTTTTTAGCGCCTCACCCACCACCATGTCCGACTTGCCACGCACGTAAATGTCCGCAAGGTCGATGAAGTTGATGCCGTTATCGACTGCGGCATGAATCAGTCGTTCGGCGCGCTCGTAGATCTCCGGGCTGGCGGGTGTGTCGTCCCACGTGCCACCGATATGCCATGTCCCATAGGCGAGACTCGACACATCGAGATCGGTATTCGGAATCCGATACGTTTTCATCTACACGCGAACCCCGGCAGCGAGGGGTGTCTGCGGTGCACTGTGCGGAATACGCCCCTGTTCCTGTGGCATGGAAATGGTTTCGAGATGCGGCATCACGTATTCGCCGAACAGCTTGCACTCGTCGTAGTGCGGGTACCCCGAGAAGATGAACGCACGAATGCCCATATCCATGTAGCGCTGTATTTTCTCGCGAATCTGGTCTGGGTTACCGACGAGTGCCGCCCCACAGCCAGAGCGAGCACGCCCAACACCCGTCCACAGGTGCGGCTCGGTGTAGCCTTCTTCATCGGCGCGTTCGCGGGCCGCGGCCTGCAACGAAACGCCCAACGTCTTGGCGTCCTGCGAGCGGTTCCGAATTTCCGTTCCGAAGTCGTCATCGAGCTTGGATACTAGCCGCTGGGCTGCCTCGCGAGCTTCAGATTCGGTTTCACGGACGATCATGTGAACACGGAGGCCAAAGTCGATTTTGCGCCCGTAGCCCGCTGCGCGCTCGCTGAGGTCTTCCATGTGACCTTGCAGGTTTTCCTCGGTGTCTGGCCACATGAGGTACACGTCACAGTGCTCGGCGCAGAGGTCCTTGCCGTGTGGCGAGTAACCACCGAAGTACAGTAGCGGGCCACCGTTCTGCTGGTAGGGGCGCACCGGGTCGGTGGTGCTAAGTTGGATGTTGTAGAACTCGCCCGTGTAGTCGATGTGATCCTGCGTCCACGCCTGCTTGAGGATTTCGATTACCTCGCGCGAGCGCTGATAGCGACTCGGGGAATCGAGTTCTTCGCCCGGCATGTTGGACGAAATGATGTTCACCGTCAGGCGACCTTGCAGGATGTGATCCAGCGTGGCGATACCGCGCGCAAGCATCGGCGGGTGCAGTTCGCCGCACCGAATGGCCGTCAGCAGGTTGATGCTGTTTGTCATCGGTGCGACGGCGGACGCGAAGGTCCATACATCCTGCCCTACCTGGTACGAGGACGGGCACAAAATATTGCGAAAACCCTGCCGTTCGGCTTCGAGCAGAATGTACGAAGTGTGTTCGAAGCTGCTCTTCAGACGCGGGTCTGGCACACCGAGGAACTCGTAGTCATCGCTGCAAATGGGTGCGAACCACGAAACCTCAGCACCGGTCAAATGGGGCGAGCGAATATCGATCATGTTATTTCACCAAACTTTCTTCGAGCGCCAGCGTACGATAATCGCGATTCCAGTAAAGCAACGGGCTTGGCTCGGTTTCGTCGACGTAAGCAGCCTGAACCTCGCCGATGTAAATCGTGTGCGACCCCGCCGCACTACGGCTATACACCGTACAATCGAGCCAAGCCACCGCACCTTCGAGTACCGGGGCGCCGGTTTCGGCGGTTGTCCAGTTACCTACGGCGAAGCGATCTTCCTTAGAGAAGGCGAACGTATTGGCGATTTCTTCCTGGCCAGCACGCAGGAAGTTCACTGCGAACACGGCGTCGTGGCGTTGGAACAGCGGGAAGGCACGCCCGTGGTGATTCACAAAAACGGCGATTAGGGGCGGCTCCGCCGAGACTGAAGCGAAAGCCGAGGCGGTCAACCCGTGGGTTTGGCCGTCTGCTTTAACAGTAATGACGGTAACACCGGAAGGATACTGGCGTAATGCGTTCTTAAATTGCTCAGGTGTGATAGGCACAATCAAACCTTTCTGGGGAGTAAATCTTCTACTGGACAAAATCGAACGTTGTTCGTTCGTCCGTTCGTTCGATGCTTGACTACTAAACCTCAGGTTGATATATTTGTCAAGGTTGATCAAAGGAAATTTACGTATGTCCACCGTGCGCGAAATTGCAGAGTTTGCAGGCGTTTCCAAGAGCACCGTTTCGCTGGTGTTGAATAACAAACCGGGCGTCTCCGATGAGATGCGGCGGGTCGTGTTGGAGGCGCGGCAGTTCCTCCAAAATCGCGACCGCCCATCGAACCAGATCGCTGTTGCGACACCCACAAACGGGCATAACACCGAACCCACCGCGCTCTCGGTGGTCGTTTTGCACCCCCCGGTGCTGAGTTCGAGTTATGTTTTCAGCGAAGTGTTGCGGGGAATTCAGACAGCGGCGGCGACATACAACTTACATCTTCGCCTCGTCGCCAACGACCCACACCCCACACCCCAACATGTCGCGCACCTGTACTTCTCCGACCCGAACTTGCGCCCCGATGGCGTGTTAGTTTTCGGTGCTCAGCAAGAGGAACCTCTCGTCGAGGAAGCGCATCGGCAGGGAATTCCGTGTGTGGTACTCGGTCGTCGGGCCGATAAATACCCCGTATCGGGCATTGGCCGCGACGAAGAACGCTACGGTTACGCAGCGACCCAATACCTCATCGAGATGGGTCATCGTGCGATTGCGTTTTTGGGTGGGCAACAGGGCTACGACTATCCGCAGGGCCGCGTGCGGGGCTATGAGCGCGCAATGCAGGAAGCGGGCATCGCGCTTCAACCGGCGTGGATTCAGTTAGGGGATGGCGCTATAGTCACACAGGATGCGCTAGAACAAATACCGGAACTCACCGCAATCATCTACGTGAACGACTCGTGGGCGTCCACGGGCCTCCCGGTGATCGAGGCTACGGGGCTAACGATCCCAAATGACCTTTCGGTGATTTCGTTCGACGATACCGATTTTGCGCGCAACCACACCCCACCGCTAACGTCTATCTCGTATAAGCGCTTCGAGGAAGGGCAGTGGGCCGTGAAAATGCTGATCGACCACATTCAGTTCCCACACATCGAGCGCGTACAAACCATCTTCGAGGCCGAACTGATCGAGCGGGCATCGTGTGCCGCGCCGTGCAACTACTGAGAAACAGTCTCGCGGTAGAGCTTGTATAGCGTCTGCAAGGTGGATTTGATTTCGAACTGTGTGAGGAAGCGTTCGCGGGCTTTTCGCCCGGTATACGAACGCAACTCGTGCGACTGTGCCAGTCGGATAATCGCCTCGGCGAGTTGGTCGGCGCTGCCCGGTTCGACGAGTAGTCCGGTTTCGCCATCCTGGATCGCTTCTGGTATCCCCCCAACCGGCGTCGTGACGATGGGCAGCTCGTAGGCCATCGCCTCCAGCACCGCCATCGGGAAGCCCTCGCTGTACGACGGCAACGTGAATACTGTCGCGTTGGCCATAAGGCGGTGTTTGTCGTCGCCGACGACCCACCCCAATAACTCGACATGACTGCCCCACTCGTTCGCGTTCAGGATGGCGCGTACTTCTTCGATTTTGCCATCGCCACCGAGCAAAAAACGAGCGTTTGGTACCTGTTCGAGTATCTTGGGCACAGCTTGCAGCAACACGAAGGTGCCCTTGCGCTCTCCGAGACGGCCCAGCGAAAGCACAGTGAAATCATCCGAGGCTGCTTCCCCACTGGCAGAAACAGGGTCGTTCACTGCGTTGTAAACCACAAGCGGCGCACCGCGCTTGTAAATCGTTGTGAAGAACGGCAACCAGCTATCCGAAAGCACGATGAGTTGGTCGGCAGTGTTGATCGAAAAGTCGATGTAGCGCTGCAACAACCCAGGAGAACGCCCATAAAAGCGATCGAACGAATCGGCATGGGCGTGCAGAATAACCTTCTTCCCGAAGAGGAATTTCGCCGTCATTCCGAATATCGACTTGCGGATGTAGCTTCCCTTTGCGGCAAAGTGTAGGTGTACCACATGCGGCTGAAAGATCAGCAACGTATAGAGGTACTTGATGTACGCGCGCAGGTTATAGAGGCCGTTTCGCAGCGGTGGCGCGTCGATGTAAGAGCCGATGTAGCGACGTGGGAAGGCATCGTTGTCCCACTCACTGAACAGATTCTCGACAACGGTGGTCATACCGCCTTTGACCTTGTCGAGCGTCGGGCCAACCATCAGCACGCGAATCGGTGTCATTGTGGAGCCTCATCTACACGGTGAAGTAAGTGCAACAGAATCATTGCCAGGTAACGGGGGTACGCGCGCGTATCCGACAGCACGCCGTAGTCGCGGCGGGAGTGGATAAACGCCCCATTCTTGCGTTGCCGCACGAGCAAGTACGCGTAGGCTTTGTCCGCAAAGGGGGTAGCTGCTTCATCGAGACCGAGGCGCGCCGCTTCGGATAGGGCGCAGGCCAGCACCGCAGTATGATAGGTAATTTCCTTCGGCGGCCGGTCGACGTCATAATAGGCATGGCCATCTTCGGCAACGCCGGTTTTGAGGAAATTCACCATTCCTGTGATGATCGGCACTGCGCGCTCATCGCCCGTCGCTTGCCAATAGTCCATCAAATCAAGCGCCTGAAAGCTGTTGTACTGGTAATCCTGAAAAGTGGGGCGTCCGCCGGTGCCGTCCTCACGCGGGACAGTGTACGGCATCCGACCGCTTTCCTCCTGCGCGCGCGAAACGAAATTGAACATCCCCGTGATGCTTGGCGCGATACTACTATCATCATTGAGCGGGGCAACGCGCCCGAAATATCGCAGCGCCAATACAGAATTATTGGGTACGCGGGTGGTACCGCGCTTGGCAAAATAGTTGATGGCCAGTTCGTCACCCTGCTCGATAAACCCGATCTCGTCCACCAAGAAGCGGTGCCAGCGCAACACAGCGGCCTTGTATTTTTCTTCCTGTGTGTGCTCGAAAGTATCGATAAGACCGAAGCACGCCCACACGCCTTCTACCGTGGCGACACGGCCCTTCCACTCTGGGTTGGGGTAATCCCATGCGCCGTCGTCGCGCTGTTCTACGATCATGGCGTCGGCGCAGGCCCGCGCGAGTTGTGCAAAGCGTTCATCGCCCGTGAAGTCGTACAAGCGCCAGTTGATCATCACCCAGTAGCCCTGGCCTTGCAGATAATACAGATCATCATTCCACGAGATCATCGGCAAACGCCCCTTGATGAAGCGCAACACATAATAGTTCCAGCGCACACCGGGGTCGGGGCCAACAAGCTTTCCCTGCTGGAGGAAGCCCTGCTCAAGGAAGGTGTGCAGGCGCAGGGCTGCATCATAATACGGATTCGCCGTCAACGTTTACTCCCCTCCCGGCAGCAACAGTTCTTTGATGAACCCCAGCCCACGCCGAACCTGACACTCGCGGTAGAATCGTTGGTCTGGGCGGGATGCTATGACGAACATTGCAAGCCGTGGCAACATCCAACCGAAAAGCTCGCGTACAAACAATGGCACACGCTGGCCTGGCGTCAACCCACCTGCTTGAATCGACGTTAAGCGCGCTTCCGAGCGACCCCCATCGAATGCGCGCCGCCGAAACCAGCTTTTGTTCAACCGCGATGGGGCCACATGATGCTCGACAGACAGCGACGGCTCGTAGAGGGTGTGGCGGCTGCGCTTTTCGAGTTCTTCGCGCAACAGCGATTCCTCGCCGCTGAGGAGACCCTTTCCCGTGCGGCCAAGGCTTTCATTGAAGCCACCGACGGCACGCAAATCGGCGACCGTATAGCCGACATTGCAGCCTGCCACCGCTTGGTCTGGGCTGAGGATAGTGGGTGTTTCGGAAAGTTGATATACCGACAGCATCGAGAGCAAGCGGTCGTGAAGCCAGTCTGGCCGTGGGGCCTCCCACAACGGGAATACATCACCACCCACCGCAGCGACATCCTGCGCCCGAAACGTCTCAAGGTACCCATTCATCCAATTCGGGTTGGCAATGGCGTCATCATCGAGATAAACGATGTACTCACCCTCGGCAGACTGCCACGCGAGGTTTCGCGCGCGCGACAAGCCAGGCACCGGCTCATAGAGGTAGCGCAGGTTCGATACGGACGAAAACTCCTCGGTGACGACCTGCTTGGTGTCATCCGAAGAGCCGTTGTCGACAACGATAATTTCGAAGTTGGCCGCGTCTAGCGATTGCTCGGTGAGGCTTTCTACGGCCTTGCGCAAATAATCGGCGCGGTCGCGGGTGCAGATTGCTGCTGAGATTTGCACAGTCATAGCGACGGTCAAATTCTCTCGTATAGGTCGAGCAGTTGGGCTTCCTGGTATTTCCAGGCCAGCACCTCTTCGATGCGTTTGCGCCCCGCCGCACCCATCGTTGCGCGGCGTCGAGGGTCGTCAATCAAGGTGGCGATACACGCTGCAAGGTCGTCGATTTCGTTAGGCTTTGCAAAGATCGCAGCATCCGCAGCCGACGCGCGGTGCTCTGCCAGATCGAACGCGACGACGGGTATCGACAACGCCATGTACTCCATAATCTTGATCATCGTCGAGCGTGAGGTGTAATCGTTACCGGGGATGGGTTCCACACCAATATCCACTGCGGACATCAGCGGCAGGAAAACATCCCGTTGTTGCCACCCTGCAAAATGCACTTTCTCTGTCAGGTTGAGTTCGGTCGCGAGCCGTTCGAGTTCAGGTTTTGCGGGACCATCACCGATAACGATGCAGTACCAATCGTCGCGTTGTTCCTTCAGTTTGGCGAGGGCGCGCAACAGGTAATCTGCACCATCGTTGAGGCCGATTTCGCCCAGGTAGCCGATGATGTGTGGGGCCTTCGCGCGCAAATCGGCATCGGGTGTCGTTGGTTTAAGGCGCT
>CAYSVE010000169.1:0-9803 GCA_964434365.1 uncultured Anaerolineaceae bacterium
CGACGGGTTTCAGGCCAGTGCGTGCAGTCAATTCGCCTTCAGTGAGGGCTTCTGCGGTGCGTCGCACACGATCCACACGGCCTACGAAGAGGCTCACGCCAACGAATACCACAAGTACCGCTGTTCCACTCAGCATAGCGGCCAGGAGACCGGTTAACTGTCGCCCCATCGCTGTTGCGAACTCGGCGCTATCTGGCAACATCGATGCAGCAACACCCAACAGCGTGGGGCCGTAGCTAAACGGTGCATATGCCACACGGTAGCGCGTACCACCCACCCCAAGCGACATGCTGGGCACGCCCCCGCCGAGGGCGTTCAAGCCGCGTGTATACATCTCCTCGTCGATTTGCAAATCGCGCAGGGTACGGTCATCGAGCGTCAACGTCGTATCGATGATTTCCTGCTGCGCACCGTACAGCGTGAGGTCTGCAATCGCGGTACTTTGCAACTCACCCAGCACGGCCTCCAACTGCTTGCCAACGAGTACCGCGCCGACGAGGCGCCCCTCGATGCTGAGCGGCACTGCGACATGCAACTGCACGCCCTCGGGGGTGCGCAATAACCCTGCCGATGCATCGGCCCCGGCAAGGACTTCTAACACCACCTGCTGCGACGAGAGATCCGTCTGTACATTGACCGCGAATGCCTCACCCTCCGGCGTTTGCACCCGCTGGATGCCCATCACCTCGGCACCGGCACCGTTGACGAGAATAATACTGTCGGCCTCGTCCACCACGGCGAAGTTTTCGAGCGACGTTTGCAACCCCTCGATGCGCCCCGCAAACACCGACTCGGCAACGCCCAGCGTAAATGCGATGCGCTGTGCAGCCTGCACCTGCTCACGATAGAGCGTATTCGCGCGGTTGGTGAGGCCGCGCGTGCTTTCTAGCAACAAGTTGTCCTGCGAAACCGTTAGCCCGCCGCCAAGCAGCAGTGCGACTGCGTAGGCTCCGCACATTGCCACCGACAAAATAAGCGCAAACAGCGGCACCACAAGCCGCCAACGCCACGAGATAAACGGGCCGTGTTTGGTTTGGGTCATCGATAATTCCTCAACAAGTTCCGTAGCCGCGCCGTTCGAACGTCAGCGGGTCCACCGGGATGTCGTTTAGCCGTGTTTCGTAGTGGACATGAGGCCCACTGCTGTTTCCTGTGTTTCCGCTCCATGCGACAACACTGCCTTTGCCCACGAATTGATCCGCCGAAACGTTGAACGATGAGTTGTGCCCATAATACGTAATGAACGAACCGTTCTGAATGATGACAAGATAGCCGTAACCAATCGGACTCCAATCGGCAAAAATGACGCGGCCACTGTGCGTGGCGATGACGGGCGTCCCATTCGGCACCCCTAAATCGATCCCCGCATGGAAACGATGAAACCGCTGTGTCAATAACCCATCAACGGGCAATTCCGCCGGGGCACATTGCACATTTTCGAGGATTCCGATGTCATCGGGCAGCAAAATGCGCGGCTCACCGTCCAGGCCAATCGGCGGCACAGTCGGCACAGGGCCGTTAGGGTCGGGCGTGGGCAACGGGGGTGAAGTGGGATACGCAAGCGGCGTCGGCGGTGGGGTGGCATCGAGTATCTCGAACTGCACATTCCCTGCGCGTGGTAGATACACCCCCAGCGGCTGGAGATCGTCGTAGCCCTGGGGTTGGTAACCGCTTACATCGAGTTGATCCAAATAGCCGATGATCGCCGGGTTCAAGGGCTGGAAGCGTGCGATAGGGGTTCCTGGCAGTGGAGGTGGGACGGTAATCAGCGGTTGGCGCACCTGCACCCGTGGGTTTCGTGTACCGAGCGTCCCGGCAAGGTACGTTAAAACACCTACGAGTACGATACCCAGCAGGAACAGCCCACCCAAAAACACCAGTCGTCGAAGGCGTGTGATCATGTGGAGCATTGTACAGCAAATGACCACCCATCGCTTAAGTTCGTGTTAAGGCTGCCACCATACCCTTACAACTTTTTACGGGTGAACGTATAGTTCACATGGCAAAATGCGAGAAAACAAGCAGAGGTAACCGAAAACTATGGGTCGTGCCGATCTTCATATGCACACAAATGTTAGCGATGGCATCCCGAGCGTCGAGGAGTTGCTGAACCACATTAGCGCGTTGGGTACGCTCGATGTGATCGCCATCACCGACCATGACATCAACACTGCGAGCTTGTGGGCCTACGAGCGCCGTGACCGCTACCCCTTCGACATCATCCCTGGCGTCGAGGTGACTAGCCACGACGGGCACGTCCTCGCCCTGTGGGTAACCGACCCCATCCCCGCCACCCTCTCTCTGGAAGAAACGGTGCAAGCGATCCACGAAGCGGGCGGTCTTGCCATCCTCGCGCATCCGTTCCACATGCATGTCATCGAAACACTGCGTGGCATTGGCCGCTACGGCAACCAACCCGAACTCATCGCAGAGATCGGCTTCGACGCGGTGGAAATTCATAATGCAGCGACAACCATGTTTGGCAGCAATTGGATGGCAAAACGACGCACGGCCGACCTTGAGATTGCATTCACCGGCAGCAGCGACGCGCACACCCTCAGTGGTATTGGCAGTGGCAGTACGGTGTTCGAAGGCACGAGTGCCGAGGACTTACGCACTGCGCTATCGAACGGCCAAACAATGGCTGAGGGCGGTTGGTGGCCCGTAAACGCTTACACCCAATATATCGTTGGTCGGCTGAGTGGTGAGGCCAAGGTGACCCCGTTGGAACAACGAGCACGGGCTAGTGAACGTCGCTAGAACACGTTACACTCGGTAACACTTAGCGACCACACCCCAGGACAAACCGTATGACCGACGCATCACCCAACACACTCGCCCTCATTGCCCACGATGGCAAAAAGGACGATATGCTGGCGTTTGTGCAGCAATACAAAACGCACCTTGGGGCGTATGACCTGGTTGCGACGAACACGACCGGCACCCTCATCGAGCGTGAGACGGGTTTAGCGGTGCAGAAGATGCTAAGCGGGCCACACGGCGGCGATGCACAGATCGCTGCGATGATTGCAGAACACCGCATCACAGCGGTGTTCTTCTTCGTGGACCCGCTGGGTAAGCACCCCCACGACCCAGATATTCAGGGGTTATTGCGCATCTGCAATGTGCACAACATCCCCGTTGCGACAAACCCCGCCACCGCGAGGCACATCATCGGCGCGATATAGTTTAGCCGCGTCGCTCTGCCGTCCGCACGGCGAGGTCCAGCAGCCAATCGGTCAAAATAGCCTGTGCCAGCGAGTACACCAGTAGCGCAGGTCCGATGAAGATTCCATACGGGACCACCGCCCAAACATCCCCGAAGGACCCCAGGTGGAGAAAGCGCAGGCCCCAGTCGCCCATCGCTGCGAAACCGCCCATCGTGAGCCACGCCAGCACATCGCCAACGGACAGACGTCCTCCCAAAAAGCGAATAGCGAGCCACGTCAACACCCCGGCGACGGCCACGCGTGCGATAATCAGCAGGAACTGCACCAGGGCGCTGTAAATTCGTTGCTGAAACACGGTCGAAACCAGCAGGCCAACCGCAGCATCCATGCCGACAGCCGTCAGGGGCAGCAGCAGCGAGGCCGTCAGCAACAAGGAGAGCATCAGCGCAGCGATGGGCACTGGCAGTGATGGTGTAATGCCACCGATGAGCAAATCGAGGTAGCGCCCCTGAAAGGCTGTGAGGTCTAGCAACACGCCCAAAATCAGCAGCGCGCGCAGGCTGATAACGAGAATGAGCACCGACCGTAGACGGTAGAAGACCGAAACCCACCGCACCCGAAAGGTAAGTTCGGTGCCGTGGCTGGTCGCCCGCAGGTTATCCCACGTTTGCCGCCGCTGCTCATCACCGACTGTACCGGTGGTTAGCGCAAGCGCTGTCACGCGCATTGAAAGCTGGATAATCAGCAGCGGCCAGAACACGATAGTCACGGCCTGCTCTGTGAGGTGTTGGCCTGCCGGGTTCTGGAAGAAGTCGGTCGCCAGGGCGAAGCCCCCCACGCCCAAAACACCCAACGCCAACACTACCCCCAGGGCACGCAGGTACCGTGCGCGCCGGGAGATGTTTCGCGCCTGCCTCAGTTGGTATGCCAAAAATGGATGATCGCGCCGCGCCCACTCCGGGACCGGCCCTGTAATTCGCTGAAGCATGTAACTTCCCTCTACGTTCAATCAATCAACTTACCGATGCGCGCCTCTAGCCGAGCAAGGGCGGCTTCCCATGCCTCGCGGAGCACACGCACTGTACGCCCGTAACGAATGTAATGGATGTACACATCTAGATTATCACCGACCGGGGGTTCGTCCAATGCGGTAAGGTAACGCTCTACCGCCGCTGCGTATACGCCCACCTGCAAATGATACTTTTCGGCGTGCTCGTCGATGAGGCGGTTGTTCTCACGCTCGGCGCTCTCCGACGCCATGCCATACTCCAACACGCCTTTCACCGCGCCCGATTTATAGTCTGCGATCACCCAAACCCCATCCTCGCGTTGGAACAAAATATCGATCACACCGTGGATGACACGTCGGCTGGTGCGGTACACAAACGGTAATTCGCGATACACGCGCGTCGATTTATTTACCCAACGGTAGATGTCTGTGAAGCGCATGTCCTTCAGCCAGCCACCGGCGGTCTTCACCGCATAGCTCAGGTCGTCGGGGTCGACGATACCCTCCTCCCACGCGTAACTCCGTAGGACAGCTTCCATGGGGTCTTCGCGTGTGGGGAAACGCCAATAGCGCAACGCCTGATGCACGATGTTCCCCAGCTTCGCCGGCGGCACACGCGGGGTGCTATTTGGCGTGTGGACGACCCTCGGCAACCGCGCAGGGGCGTCGTACAACACCGAGCGGCGAAAGCGCTGACCGTAGGCATCACGTTTGCTGGCAGCACTGCCTGCGTCCGCGATTTGCGTTGCCGTGAGGTCCCGTGCAAACTCCCCGGGTTCTAGCGGGACCGCTGCCAGTAGCGGCGGCATGGCCACCGGGTATTCCGTGAGGGGTTCGCCAGCAAGTACCCTGTTAGATTCCCACGTCGGCGGCAACGGGTCGTCGAGCGCACGCTTGCCATCGGGCAACACGACCGGGCAACGCAGGCGCAATTTACCCCACGCATAGGTAAATACCTGGTCCTCCGCGCGTACATTGTCGAGACGCAGCGCGGGCAGCAGCATCTTCAACCAGCCCTTAGCCGTCCACTTCTCCGATTTGTAATCCCAGGTAGCGTTCCCACCAATGAACAGATAATCGCGGGCGCGCGTTGCAGCAACATAGAGGCGTCGCTTCTGCTCGGCGGCGTCGCGCAACACCTGCCGGTGTACGATTTGATCGTAGACATATGGCTTCTGCCAACTGAGATCTTCGCCTCGGATTGCGCACGCGATACCGTACCCCGGTTCATAGAGTAGGTGCGGCTTTCCGACACTTTTGCCGCGTTCCCAGGCCGTGTCGACAAGGACAACCACCGGAAACTCCAGCCCTTTGCTTGCATGAACCGTCATCAACGTCACCGAACCCGACATATCGGTGGTCGCTTCGCTCTCGCGGACTTCGCGCTCGCTCAAGTCGCTGAGGTACGCTGAGAAATCACCCAGGCCGGTTTTGCCACTCTGTAGGGCTTTATCCAACAGCTTTTCGATGTTTGCGCGGCGCCGTGCGCCGTCGGGCAGCGCGTTGAGCGTCGCGAGGTAGCCGGTGCGCGCCAACGCCTCGCGCAGCAGTGCAGAGATCGTCACACGCCCTGCCAGCGCGCTTAGTTCGTCCAACACCTTGTAGGCCTGCGAAACCGCCCCGCGCTCGTCCTCGGGCATCTCGACTGTCGTATCGCGCGATGTTCCTACGCGCTCCAAGGCACGCCACAGCGGAATCGGCTCTCGGCGAAACTCGTGCAAGCGCAAAGCCAAAAGCGTATCATCACTGAGGCTGAACATCGGCGAGCGTAGCACCGTTGCAAGTGCGAGATCATCGGCAGGGTTATAGAGCGCTTCGAGCAGCGCCAGCAGGTCCCAGACCTCCTGGCGGCTGTAGTACCCCTTCCCTGCGACGGTCGTATACGGCACACCGCATTCGCGGAGTGCCTCCTCGTAGACGCCAACGTTACTCATGGACTGGAAAAGCAGCACCACATCGTCGAAGCGTAGTGGACGGTGTTCCTCGGTGGGCTTGTCGTGGACGGGTAATACGCCGACAGAATCACGCAGCCTCACCGCAATCTCACGCGCTTCCCATTGGCGCGCATCCGCCACATTGATTATGTCATCGCCGCTCTGCTTGTCGATCACCAACACCTCGACTACGGGCGGCTCCCCCGGCGGGTGTTCGCGGGCGGCTTCCATCGGCTTACCATATTCGACCTCGTAGCCAGCAACGGGGCTAGACGGGTCGCGGTAGAGCAACTGATCGAACACGTCGTTGAAGCAACCGACCAGCGAGCTGTGCGTCCGAAACGACCGTACCAGATCGATCTCCGGCGCAGTGCGACTTAGTTTGGTGCGCACATTGTCGAAAACGCGCACATCGGCCCCACGGAAGCCGTAGATGCTCTGCTTGGGGTCACCCACAACGAATAATCGCGCCGCACCGTTTAGCGGTTCGTCGGGCGCGGTCAGGGCCTCGATGATGGCCCACTGTCGTTCGTTCGTGTCCTGGAATTCGTCCACAAGTACATGCTTGAACTCTGCCCCAACGTAGCGACGGCGCACATGATCGTGCTCGCTAAGCAACTTCGCTGTTTCGTACTCCAAATCGTCGAAGTCGAGCAGTACACCGCGCCGTTTCGCTGCGGTGAAGGCATGCTGCACCTGGCTTAGCAAATCGTGCCACGCGGGCATAAACCTGGCGGCGGCGATGTCGATGTCGCCGGGTGGTTTGCCCAATAGCTCGGCATCTAGCTTTGCCTGTTCACGGGTTTGGCGTAAGCACGCCTTTAGTTCCGCCAGTTCGTCCTTGCCACCCCACGCCTTAGCTGCCCCCACATTCAGTTTGATTTCGGTAAGGGCCTGCACTGCGTCGAGCACGGGGTCGATGGGCCGCCCCTTCTTGTGCGTCATGAGCGCTTTCAGAGCGTTTAGCGTCGCCTCGACGATCGGCGTGAGCTTGTCCTTCCTAGGCAACAGAAGGCTACCCAGGTAAACATCGGCATCGCGGTACACGTGGTTAGCACGCATCAGCAGGATGAACCCAGCAACGTCGGCGGTGTACGTCTTACGCCACGCAGAAACGATGTCCTCCGGCAGTGGTTCCAGCGGTTGGTAGACCGTCGCGCGTAACACGTTACGAATCTCGTGGGCGTCGTAGTGGGCGAACAATTCTGCGGCAGGTTGTTCGCCCAACCCCGCGAGCACACTGTCGATAACATCGTTGAGCAGAATACCGCTCTGGATTTCGTCCATCACGGCAAAGCGGGGGTCCAGGCCCGCTTCGGCAGCATTCGCCCGTAGTATCGTCGTGCACAGGCTGTGGATGGTTTCGATGCGAGCACTATCCATCGCCACCAACAAATCGGACCAGCGGTGCGCGTTGCTTTCGCCCGCCGCCCTTCGGCTGAGTTCATGACGGACGCGGTCGCGCATCTCCTGGGCGGCTTTGCGTGTGAACGTGATTGCCACAAGCGCGTTCAGCGGCCAGGTGGGGTTGGCCTCCAACAATTTGAGGTACCGCTCCACCAAAACGAACGTTTTGCCGGAGCCAGCGCCAGCAACGACCGCTAGATTTCGGTCGTGGGTATGGATTGCATTGCGTTGGTCGGTCGTGAGCTTCATTGGCGGTTCGCGATGCGACACAGTCGAAAAAATGGGCAGTGCTTGCTGCATCGTCCGTCTTCGAGTTTACTGGGTGCCACGCTAAAAACCCCTGCGCGCGCACCCTGCACATACTCGGCGAGACGATGACGCGCCTCATCGATCATGAAAAGATGCCTTGGGTCTTCGGCAACCAGTTTACCGCTGGGCTTTCGGTTGGGGATGTGGAGGAAAAAACCGCCAGCAATGGTATCCGGTGCAGGGTCTTCAGGGTCTTGCGTTGGTGCACCGTCCTCCACCGCACCGATGACGGTCGGGTCGGGTTGGAGCAAGCCTTCGGCGGCTAGTAGGTACAGCATTATCTGGAAGTTGCGCCCGTCTTGTAGCTCGTCGAGCGAAATCGCGGTGCTGCCACTTTTGTAGTCCAGCACCAGCAGGCGATGATTATCGAGCAAGTCGACGCGGTCGATGTAGCCCATAATCGTAATCGGTGGAGCGTCGTCTTCCAGGCGAAGCAAAAAGCCCTGCGCGCCGATGCCGAATGGCACCTCCGTCTCGAAGGCCTTACGCTCTTTGGCAGGGTAATTCTTCGCAAGGGTTTCGCCCGCGAAATCGGCGCGGACGAGCGCCCGTAGCCGTTGCAGGAGGGTCTGTTTCTCGTGCTTCCAAACGGCACTCTGGCGGAAGCCGAAGCGCGACGGTGCCTCGGCCAAGACCAGGGCGGCCTGTGCTTCGAGCACTTCGAGGGCACGCGCTGTGTTCGCCTCGGAGATGGTGATGCCCGAGAGTTTGCTGTACGTGTTCTCAAGAATCTGGTGGAACAACGACCCCATCTGGCGGCTATCCATGCCGGTTTGCGGTTCTTCGAGCGGTTCCAAGCGTAACAACCGCCGCGCGAAAAATCGAAATGGGCAGGTGCCATACTCGTTGAACTGGCTCGCGCTCCACCGATGGTATGGGCTGAGATACTCCGCAACCCTAGCCAGCAGCATCGGGTGTTCGATGCGCCCGGTGTAGCGACTGTTTGGCGCTCCGGCGATGCGAAGGCCTTCGACATACCGCCCTCGCCGAACTTGCGTCCAGTACGTGGGATGCTCTGCGAGCAGCCAGTTGTAGGCCCTTGCAGCAAAGTCGCTGATGGTTGGCCCGTTCAACGCGTTAGAGACAGCCAATACGGCTTCGTCCAGCGTCGCAGCGTCTTCGACGGTAACTACGGCCCCCAACGGCACCGCATCTGCGGCGATGCGCATCGGGGCGTCTTCGAAGACCGCCGCCGAGGCGCGCCAGAGATGGCTTTCCACCCACGGTGTCCCGTCGAGCACGGTGGGCCGCGAAAGCGTCAGGCTATCGCTCGCGAGGCTAATCAACTCGTAGAAAAGCCCATCGTCGGCGGCGCGGTCAGCTTGTTCTTCGAGGCGAAATAGTCGGCTTGGATGTGCTGCCGCAAAAGCCTGATTTAGCGCGCGGCGTTCGCTGTCCAGGTACAGCGGATCTTCCGGGGGGCGCAGGGGGAACAGCCCCTCGGAGAGGCCCATCACGAATACGTGCCGATGAGGCAACCCGCGCGCGTCGGTCGCGGTTGTGACGAGCACACGCCCGCTACGCTGCGGACGTGGATTCACCGACGCGCGCTCGACCGATGCGCGTAGGTCCGCGAGGAACTCCGCCCAGGTGATGGTTTGCTCGGCACCCTCAAGGGTCGTGAGAAGCTGCTGCGCGCTGAGCATCGACCGCAACACCCGCTTAAAATCCGCCACCGCAGCGAGATCACGGCTGATAATACGCTCCTCGATAATTCGATCGCGGCGGCGCAGTTGGCCGAGCATATTCAGCGAAAAGGGTGGCTCCGGCGGATCGTCCGATTCGGGTTCGTCCCCATCACTACCGATGAGGGCATCCACCCACAGCACGTAGTCGAGCATGCTGGCCTCGGGTGGTGGTGTGACGCCATCGAAAAAGCGCTGGAGTGCATGGCTTAGCGCACCGGCAGTTTCTTCGTCGATGAGCGGCGGCTGCTCACGTACGGCTTCTCCCTCGTCGACCCGTAATACAACG
>CAYSVE010000170.1:0-9781 GCA_964434365.1 uncultured Anaerolineaceae bacterium
GGGCGGTTATACGCGTGCGACGAAACCGGGCCTGGTTCTGCTAGACCTCAACCTTCCGCGTAAGGACGGGTTCGAGGTTCTGGCGGAGATCAAAACGAATGGGGTGTTGCGGCGCTTACCCGTGGTGGTCCTCACAACATCCTCTGCCGATCGCGACATCGTCCGCAGTTACAACTTGCACGCGAACTGCTACATCCAAAAGCCGGTGGATATGAATAGGTTTATGCAGGTTATTCGTTCGCTTGGCGTATTCTGGTTTGGTACCGTCCATTTGCCACCGGTAGATTAGGTTAGCCGATGACCGATTTGATGCGAATACTGCTTGTCGAAGATAACCCAAGCGATGCCAGTTTGTTGCAGGTTATCCTGGAAGACGCCCTGGACGGTGTGGACATCGCACACGTAGAGCGTTTGCAAGCTGCGATTGACTACCTGGCGGAACACCCGATCGACGTTGTGCTGTTGGATCTCTCGTTGCCGGATGCCCATGGCCTGGATACCTACCGCATGCTACGCGAAGCACAGCGCGATATACCCACTGTGATCCTCAGCGGCCTAAACGACGAGAATCTCGCCTTGCAGGCTGTCGCTGAGGGGGCGCAGGACTACCTGTCGAAGTCGTCACCGGCGACGGAGGGGCGTAACCTGGCTCGTGCTGTGCGCTATGCCTTGGCTCGCAAACACCTCGAATCGCGCGAGCGTGACCAGGCCATGGACAAGGTGCGTATCGAGCTATTAGGCAGTATCATCCGCGATGCCGGGCACGACCTAAAAACACCGATTTCCACGTTGCAGGTGAGCATATACCTGCTCGACCAATACCTTAAAGACATCGACCCGAAGGCACAAATTCACCTGCACAAGATCAAAGATCAAACGGCGCGCATCGAAGCGATTGTGCAACGTATGATCGAAATGTCTAACCTCGATATGCAAAACACCCTCGACAGTGTGGTATTTACCCGCATTGATGTCATCGACTTACTGCAAACCACCCAGCAGCGACTTGCGCCGACCATCGAGCAATCGTTGGACTTAGAACTCGAAGACGGCAATTTGTATGTCGATGGTGAGTGGACGTATCTCACGCAGGCGCTGAATAATCTTATCGAAAATGCTGCACGCCACTCCTCGCCAGATAGTCATATCACGTTGGTGGGGCGGCGACACGCCGCGAGGGTGCTGATCGAGGTAATCGACAGCGGTGAGGGTATCCCCCAAAAAGACCTGCCACACATCTTCGATCGGTTTTACCGCGTGGATAAGTCTCGCAATACGCAAACGGGGGGCAGTGGCCTCGGGCTTTCTATCGTGCAGCGTGTGGTGGAACTGCATCATGGGCATGTGGAGGTCACGAGTGTCGTTGGCGAGGGCAGTTGCTTCCGATTGGTGTTGCCACCCCACGAACCGCGCGAGAGCTAAACAAACAGTAGAACGAGTAGCTCGGTCAGTTCGCAGAGCGCCCCATACACATCGCCGGTGAGGCCACCGAGTCGCCCTTTGGCCCAATGGGCTACCACAAACACGACGATCAACACCAGACCTACAGCATGTATCCGCTGCCAGTGTAGCGCCAACACCGCTAGCATCGTTAGCGTTGCGGTGATGACCTCACCCCGCCCTAGTCCTTCTTTGTAGTATTCACCCATACCCTGTTGGCGGGCATAGGGATAGGCCGCTACCGCAACCACCATTACCCAGCGGCTCAATGTCGCTGCGAGCACGATCATCGTTGTGTTGCGCAGGGCGAGCCACTTGCCCAGCAGCAGCAGCACAAGGCCGATAACCGCCCACGCCCCGGTTCGAGGGTCTTTCATTATTTCTAGCCGACGTGCAACGGGGACGGTCGCAAACAGCCCATCGCACGCATCGCCGAAGCCGTCCAGGTGTAACCCACCCGTGATGAACACCCACGCCGCCAATACGACGAAGGCGGCGATGTCCGCGTCGACCAAGCGTAGGGCGATGGTTTGCAGGCTCCACAGCGTCGCGCCGATCAACACACCCACCAGAGGAAACATCGCGAAAGCCCGCCCGGGCTTTTCGGGGAAGGGGCCGCTCGTAGGGAGGACGGTTAGCAAACTGAGCGCGCCGTTGAGGTCTTTAATCATCGTGGGGAAAGCGGTGCTTCCGTGCGCAGGAGTGCCTTACGGGTTACGAGGTGACATAACCTGGGGCGACAATTCATCGCCGCCCAACAGGTTATGTTGCCCACCGCTGCGCCCGCGTGCCTACGCAACGATACGCAGCTAGAAGAAGAAACCGCGCCGTTGATAGCGCTCCTCTTTGAACGGGTCACCGTCGTTATGGTAGCCACCTCGCTCCCAGAAGCCCGGCTTGTCGACGCTGCTGAACTCCAGCTTGCGCACGAACTTCGCGCTCTTCCAGAAGTAGCGCTTCGGTACGAGTGTGCGCAAGGGTGCGCCGTGGTCGTGGCCGTCGCTCCACTCGTGGAGTTTTTGGCCGTTGTAGGTGTGTGCGAGGAGCACATCATCGTCCATCATCACGTCGAGCGGAACATTGGTGGTGTAACCGCCATCGCAGTGTGCGATGACGAACTTCGCAGTGTCCTTCACGCCGAACAATTCGGTGAACGCCACGAACGGCACACCGGTCCATGTGGTGTCGAACTTGCTCCAGCGTGTCACACAATGGATATCGACTGTGATCGTCTTCTGTGGGAGCGCCATCAACTCGTCCCACGTCCAGCGCATTTCTTTTTCAACTTCACCAAATACGCCGAAGTCCCATGTGCTGAGGTCGTAGGACGGGTTCGGCCCGTAGGTGAGCACCGGGAAGCGTTGCGTCAGCGATTGGCCGGGTGGTAGCCGCCCCTCGCGTTTGATGCGTTCCTCTTCCTCGCGGCGGCTGAGGGTATCTTTGTCCAACATGATGTGTACTCCAGATGGTTAATATGGACACCGCGAATTATAGCGGCGAAACGTTAAATACAGTGTGAGAGAGCCTACGGAAGCGCGAGGCATTCTAGCGCCCAACACGGTCGGCAAGCACTTCCGCACCAAAATCGTCGCAAAGCGGTTCGATGCGATACACCTCACGGTCTGCACAGGTGAGGGGGGCAAGATAGCGGTTCCCGGCGGCCCACGCTGTGAGTTCGTCTAGCGACCGGGCAATCCGCCAGATGCGTGCGGTGTTGTCCTCGGCTGCCGAGACGGCCAGCGAACCGTCTGGGCTGAAAGCGACATCGAGCACCCAGTTGGTATGCCCTTCGAAGCGCCGAATTTCGTCGGTGGTTTCCGCATTCCACAGGCGCACGGTTGTGTCCGATGCACCCGAAAGGATGAACTGACCATCAGGGCTGAAGGCCCCACCATAAACGAAGCCTCGGTGGCCTACAAACCGCTGAATCTCGGTCCCTTCTGCGATGTCCCACAGCAGCAGGTCGTTATCGGCACCACTAAGGCCTAGCGCGCCATCAGGGCTAAAGGCGACCGTATTAATCCAACCTTGATGCCCCACCAGTTGCGCACGTTCTTCGCCGCTCGCGACATCCCATAGGCGCACGAGGCTGTCGGTGCTACCGGTGAGCGCGAGGTCGCCACTCGGGCTTAACGCCATCGATTGGAAGTTTATCTCGCCTGGTTGCCCGAAGCTAATGCGTTCGGCACCTGTCGCGACATCCCATTGGCGGAGGGTGCCGTCGCTGCTGGCGGTGAGTAGCGTGGCGCCGTCTGGGCTGAAGGCAACAGCATTCACGCGGCCCTCGTGGCCGATGAGTGTACTCATCGCTGCCGCCTGAGATGGGCTGCTTACATCCCACACGATAACTGTGTTATCCCACGAGGAGGTGGCAAGCAAGCTGCCATCTGGCGAAAAAGTCACATCGTGAACGGTATCCGTGTGGCCTTCGAGGGCAATAATTTCCTCGCCGTTCTCCGCGTTCCACAAGCGGACAGTCGTATCGGCACCGCTCTCGGTTTGGTTGAGCTTGCCACTACCCGTCGCAATGATGCGGGTATCGGGGCTGTATTGGGCAGCCCACAGCCAGTCGGCGTGGCCCGTCAGGCGATCGACTTCTGCGCGCGAAAGCAAGTCGAACTCCAATATGCGCGTATCGGTGCTGCCACTTTCGCGACCTGCTGCGGCGAGTACGAAATCGTCGAAGGGGCCGTAGCGTACGCTGACGAGGCGGTCATCGAGCGTGTCGAAGCGCTCGATTTCGGTGCCGCTGGCGACATCCCAGATGCGCACCGTGCGATCCCAAGCGCCAGAGATAACTTTTGTCCCGTCCGGGCTAAAGTCCAATGTGGTAATCACATCGGTATGGCCGACCATCTCGCGCAAGAGTTGCCCCCGTCGCAGGTCCCACACGCGGATAATGCCGCCGAACTCGTTGGGGTCGTAAGAGGCAGTCGCTGCCGTGTTGCCATCGGGGCTAATTGTTGCAGCCCGTACCCACCCCGACCCTTCGATGGAGAACTCGTAAATTTCGATGCCGTTATTGGCATTCCACACACGGATACTGCGTTCATCCCCTGCCGAACTGGTGATCACACGACTGGTGTTACTGTAATCGACACTGAGTACCGGCCCTTCGTGGCCGACCAATTCCCGTTCGATGGCACCGGTTTCAAGGTTCCACAGCAGGACCGTGCCGTCGGCAGCACCACTTAGTAGAAGCTGCCCATCGGGTGAGAGCGCGAGCGCATTCACCTGGTCGTCATGCCCTTCAAGTTCACGGACCAGGTCGCCAGAAATCGCATCCCAAACCGCAATGTTGCCCTCTACGCACGTGTTTTCGATACGCGCTCCGCATGCTGCCGAAATCACCTGGGCATCATCCAGCGTAAAAACGACACTGCGCGCGGCCTCGTTGTGGGCCGCGATTTCTGTGAGAGTGTCGCCCGTCGCGCGCTCCTGAATGAACACACGGCCATCGCTCATGGCCATCGCGATCAGTTGCCCGCTCCAACTATATACTGCGGAGAGGGCGGCGGCCTCGTCGGTGGGGTTGTGCTGGCGCACGGCGGCAGGGGTATACGCGCTGACTGCCAGCGCCTGTTGTGCCGGGATAAGCTCAGCCCCCTCACCTTCGACAGCGGCGAGGGCAAGCTGTAGCGCGAGGTTCGGCTGGTGGTTGGAGATGAGGTTAAGCGCATTCGCGGCCAGTGCCACACTTTGCGCCTCGGCTGCACTCCGACGCGCGGCTTCCTCGTTGCGCTCTGCTGCGAGGCGTGCGGCTTGCGCGGCACGCTGTTGGGTGTAGGCTAAACCGGCTAGCCCGGCACTTAACAGGAAGGCGACACTCAGCACGGCGACCAACGCCCGCAAGCGCGTCCGCGCTCGCTGTTCCAGTTCTTCTTCGCGTTGTTCGCGCTCGGCCTCGGCCTGTAGCCGCGCCTGATGCTGCGCCATGCTCGCGTTGAGGTATGCTGCCTCCTCGCGGTTCAAGCTGAGCTGCGATGTGCGCTGCCAGTCTTCGAACTGCTCCAGGCGGGTGCCCGTTGCCAGAAAGCTCGGGTCTTGCCCATGATCGTTCCAATCACGCGCGGCGGCAGCCAACCGCCGCTGTATGCGGACGGCCTCACGACTGCCATCGAGCCAGTCGCGCAGGCGCTGCCACTGCCGAATGAGCGCCTCGTGGGCCACTTCGATGGTGGGTTCACGCGTTTGCGGGTGGTTGTCGAAGGTGAGCAGCCGCTGCTTGCCGAAATGGTCGATCACATCGTTCATTTCGTTGGTATCACCAAGCGCGTTTAGTTCGCTGCGCAAAATCCGCCGACGTGTATCCTCCTGACCTTCACCCAATGTCACCAGTCTCAGGAAGAGCTGCCGTGCCGGTTCTTGTTGGTGCGCGGGTAACCCGGTGTAGATTTCTTCTGCACGGCGCGCGAGGGCACCCATCGCGCGGCCAATATCATCGTAGGCTTTGACGGTGAGGACGTTGCCCTCGCGGTGTTCGAACAATTGCGTGAGCGCGTACTGCAACAGGGGTAACGCACCGGGCTGCTCGCGAACATCGGCTACAATTGCAGCCGCGAGGCCGGGTTCTAGCACCACACCCGCTTTTTCGGCTGGGGCGACGATCGCGCGCTGCAACTCCTCGGGCGATAGGGGCAGAATCACCTCGGTGTACTCGCGCACCATTTTGCCAAAGGCATGATAACTCAACGGGCGGTCGTAGAAGTCGGCGCGGAGCGTCAAGATCAGTCGAAGGCGGTTGCGGGGTTCCTGTACCGCGGCCATCAGGCTGTTGAGGAAGTGCTGCCGCTCTTCTTCGCTCTCCACCAGGGTGAAGACTTCTTCCAGTTGGTCGACGATGAGCACGAGTTCTGTCTCGTCATCTGGCAGTACCCGCTTGATGGCTCGCAGCAGCCCGCGTTCATCTTCTTGCAGTTGGCGCAGCAAGCTCTCGGGTGGGTTGACGGCCACGCGCAACAGCGCCGCTTCCAATTCTTCCATCGGGTGGTTGCCGGGCACCATCTCTACCACGAACCAGTTCTCGCTGCCCGGTAGGGCACCCTTACGCAGTTGAGGTAGCAACCCGGCCTTCACCACGCTGGATTTTCCGCTACCGCTCGGCCCAACAAGCACGAGCAACCGGTTGCCATCTTCCACCTCACTAACCGGGCGCAGGTGGTTCAGCAACCGTTCTGTGAGGGCTTCGCGCCCGTAAAACTGCCCCACATCGGCCTCTTCGAACGCACGAAGACCTTTGTAGGGGTTGATCAGGTTCTTGGTGTCGACGCCTGTCATGAAGGATGGCGCGAACATCCCCGATGCCTGGCTAACGGATGGGACCCCCGCCCCCCCGAAAACGGCTTGCGAGAAAGCTGTTGCCATCTCCATGACGTCCTGGAAGCGCATGGCCGGGTCTTTGGTCGTTGCGCGCTGCATGACCTCATCCACCGGTTCTGGGACGTCTTCCAGGCGCACACGCAATAACGGGATGGGGTCTTGCATATGATGCACGAGCATCGCCGTTGGGGTTTTGCCGGGGTAGGGGTGCTCGCCGGTAAGGGCGTAGTGGAACATGATGCCCAGGCTGTTCACATCGGAGAGCGGTGTGGGCATGTCGCCGCTAATTTGCTCTGGCGAGAGGTAAGCCGGGGAACCGATAATCATGCCGCTCTGCGTGAGACTGACGTTGGTATTCACTTCCTTCGCGATGCCGAAGTCGCTGAGGTAGTGGTTGTCGTTTTCGTCGAGGAGGATGTTGTCTGGCTTGAGGTCGCGGTGCACGACATCGTTGGCGTGGGCCACGGCCAGCGCCGAGGCGATTTGCATTAACATTTTGGCCGCGCGTTCCAGTGAAATCGGCCCGTCGCGTTTCACGAGAGCGTTGAGGCTACCGCCACGTAGCCAGCGCATGACAAGATAAGCGCCCGAGGCATCGCGCCAGTAATCGTAGAGTGGCACGATGTAGGGGTGCTCCAGGCGTGCAACGAGGCGTGCTTCGGTCTCGAAGCGACGGATGAAGGTCGGCTGATTGGCATGCTCTGGCAGAATAACCTTCACCGCGACCTCGCGCTCGACAGCAGGTTGCCATGCTCGGTACACCGCACCGAACCCGCCTGTGCCGATCAACTCGCGAAGTTCGTAGCCCTTTACCTCGGTGCCAATCAGTTGATCCATCATGCCGTCTTGTCAGCCTCTCATGGTGAGTTCCCCGCCTAAAGGCAGAGTATATTGTATCACAAGACAAACCCGAAACCACGACACTCGGTGATCTCAGTCTAACTGCATTATATTGGAGGGAAGCTCGTAAATGATAGAGGCTAGGGCCATTATGAAGAAAACTTCAGTAATCTTACTTTGTGTATTGCTGCATTCCATCGTCTACAGCCAACCGTACGACTTCGATGCCCCTGCAAGCGACGACAGCTCACCAAGCTGGTCGCCCGATGGCGCGCGCATCGTTTTTCACTCTGGCCGTACAGGCGACCGCGAAATCTATGTAATGGACGCCAACGGTGACAACGTGCAGCGCCTGACGTTCAGCGATGGGCGTGATATCTCGCCGCAGTGGACCCCCAATGGCTCGCGCATCTTGTTTCGGTCGGAGCGTACAGGCGTGATGCATCTCTACGATATGCGTCCCGATGGTAGCGACGTCCGCCAACTCACCGATGGCGAGCAGCGCGTCTTCGATGTGAAAATTTCGCCCGATAGTCGGCTCATCGGTATGCGCCGGACGTCCCCCTTCCCCAATCCCACCGATTCGTTGTGGGTGATGGCTATCGATGGCAGCAACCTGCGCGAGATCACCGCAAACCACACCCATGTGACGAACAATAGTCGTCAGATTCGGTGGGCGTGGTCACCGGATAGCCAGTCGATCGCATATACCTATTTTGTAAACTACCAGGCGGCAGATATCCAATCGACGAGTGTGCTGTGCGCCAACGACGGCAACCTATACGAAGTCGACGTAGCGACGGAGAATCTCCGCTCGGTGGTGAATGTCGGCGGTAGCGGCTACTTCGCCCAGTTGAATTGGCTACCGAGTGGCGAGTTGTTGTTCTTCAAGCGGGTGGACGAATCGTGTGTTAGCCCGGTACAGGAGGGCTGGTATCGTCTGGAATTCGGGCAAGAATCGGTTTCGACCGTGGACCATCTTCGGCGCGAGAGCGCCCACTACCCCACGCCCGATGGCAGGGGGCTAGTGTTCTTCGCCTCACTGGAACCACGCTCGCCGGAGTCGGGGTTTTTCCTCACCTCGCTCGATGGCAACGAACCCAAGTTGTTGCTCGCCAGCGGTTGGTACGAAAACGGTGGGGTAAGCTGGGCACCCGACGGTGTACGTTTTGTGACGTCAGTGTGTGCCGACCGCGATGCGGACATCGTTATTGTGGACACGCAAACCGGCACGTCCACAAACCTGACAAGTGGAACGACACCCGGGGAAAATGGGAGTCGGACATTCTGTGGTATACCCGGTTAAAATGCTATACTGGAACCTGTTTCGGCAAACATAAGGGGGAGCAGAAGGTGTCTATCGAGAAGTTTAACGTAGCCAGAGAAATGATCGAGCGGCGAGAATTTACGGCTGCACGTGCCATCCTCAAAACGATGCCCGATGACCCCACTGCGCGCGATTGGCTTGCCGAACTCGATCGCATCGACCCGCCTGCGGGTGGTGGCGGCGGCTTCCAGAACCCGGTACAGCAACCGCCCAGCAGCTACGGCACACCTGTCGAGCAAGCACCACCCGCACCTGAGCAGCCACAGTATGCGAGTAGCAAGCCGCCATCGGAACCGATGCCGGTAGGGCAGGCTGAACCCGTGCAGATGAAGCGCAAGAGTGGCGGTGGGGGTAATCGTGGTTGCCTTACCGGGTGTCTCGTCGTGTTTTTGCTGGTGTGCATTCTGCCGAGTGTGCTGGCCTGCGGCGGCACATGGTGGCTGACCAACACGACCCAGGGGCGCGCTTTTGCCTTCCAGCAGGCGGCATCTTCGGTGCAACAGGTGGTATCGCAGACGTGTGAGAATGCACAGGGCCAGGGTTTCACCGAGGCACAGTGCAATCAGTTTGTCGAAGAACTCCGTACCTGCACGGGCGATGTAAATGCCGAGACGGCGCAAACGTGTTTCAGCACTATTGGTAGTGCGTTGTGTGTCTCCATCTTCCCGGACGACCCCGGCCAGCAGGAAACGTGTAGTGGTGCGCTATCGCTGCAAAACCTCGAGGGCGTCGATCTCGCTGCTATAGAGGGGCCGGGCGACCTACCCATACAGGAATTCCTACTCGAGTTTGCGCAGCAGGCGCAACAAGCCGGGTTAACTCAGCAGTAGGGGGGTATAGCTGGGGCGCGCCAGA
>CAYSVE010000171.1:0-9694 GCA_964434365.1 uncultured Anaerolineaceae bacterium
ATGTGCCGCTGACGCGCGTCGCGCTGTTTGCGGTGCTGTGGGCGCTGCGCGGTGTGCCACAGGTGCGCCATGCGGGCCGCTTCGATTACATCGGCACGGCGTTGATCGTGGGCGCGCTCACGGTGCTAAACGTCGCGCTGGGTGCCCGTGTGGACATCGGCGGGGCGACGAATTTCGAGGAGTTGGGCGGGCTGCCGAGCTATGCCATCCCGGGTGTTATCCTCGCGCTAATTTTGTTTGCGCTGTTCGCGGTCGTCGAAAGCCGGGTGCGCGACCCGCTCTTCAACATGCGCTTGTTCCGCAAGCGAAACCTGTCTGCTGGGTCGTTGACGAACCTGTTTGTGGGTTATGCGTTTACGATTGGCCTTGTGACGGTGCCGATTCTCGTGAATGTGCGGCAGGAGGACATCAGCGACTTACGGCAGGCTGCGCTCTCGGTGGGGTTGCTGCTCAGCACGCTCACCGTGCCGATGGCCCTCGCTGCTGTGCCCGGCGGCTGGCTCAGTGAGCGTATCGGCTTCCGTAGGACGACGATGCTCGGCCTGCTCATGAGTGTGGTCGGTTTTCTGGTCATCTGGCAAACATGGACGCTGAACATCAGCAACTTCAACATCTCGTGGCAGATGGCCCTCGTCGGCATCGGCCTAGGGCTAACATTCTCGCCGATTAGCGCATCGGTCATCAATGCAGCCGAGGACCGCGACCGGGGTGTGGCCTCGGCGCTGGTGATTATTCTGCGGCTGGTGGGGATGACGTTGAGTGTGTCGACGTTGACGACGTTTTCGCTGCGGCGGGTGAACACGCTCGTCGAAGCCGAGTTGGGGGCGGTTCCACCGGACCCGTTCGTGTATGCCGAGGTTTACGCCAACATTGCCGTAGACGTGCTGGCGCTGCTGGGATTCATCGGCGCGGTGACGTGCCTGCTCGCACTGATACCGGCGTACTTTTTGCAGGGGCGCGGGCCCGAGATGGTAGCCGAACCCGAAGCGATGCAAGAGGTACTCAGCGCGCCAGGAGATTAGGGGCGCCAGCGGGCTAGCCGTTGCGTTGCTCTAGCAAAGCGCGCTGTGGGTACACCAGTTGATCTTTGTCGATCTTCTTGCGCTCGAACAGCAACCGGTTGGCCCGCTCGAAGTCCTTATGCAAGTCGTGGACGGTTTCGATTTGCGCACCGGCGGGTTCCAGGTTGTAGGTGACGAAGGTAGTGCTGTACTTGCCCACCGCAAACACGAGCCAGCGCCCTTTTTCGAGGGCAAGCCGGGCCACGCCGACGTGCATCTTCTTCATGCGCCACAGGCTCTTGAGGATGCCCATGATGCGCTTCATATCGGGTCGGTCGCCACCACCCATCACAGGCCGCTGGTTATGATGCGCGAAGATCACATAGTTCGAGGGCTGGGCGGCAAAGTGCTGGCGCAAAAAGCCGGTCTTCCCCTCGGCGGAGGCGCTACGCCATGCATCGCTGCTGGGGTTGCGCGAGAGCAACAGTTCGATGAGTTCGCGTTGCTCGCTGTAGTGGCCGTAAATCGCATTGAACTGTGCGCGGCTAATTTTCTTATCCGCGTACTCGTTGGCGACTTCTTCCATTTTGTCGCGCAGCTTTTCCAGGGTGGCCTGTGGGCTGCGCGGGTCCGTGTCGAACCGCTCCATGTACCCGTTTTCGACCGAAGGCTGGGTGGGTTCAGGCTCAGGGTGCTTGAACTCATCCGGTCGCTTGGGATGGATGGGCGAACGGAGTTTGCCGGTATTGTTTGGCTTATCGCCGGGGGTGGTTACGATTTACTACCCTGGTCACGCACATTTCACATTCGTTATAAGTATGATAGCACATAATGGTTGGCCGAAAAAACTTCGGTGTCGTTGCACGTTGGTCTAATCTTAGTCTGTTTTTGCCAGGAGGCACAATGTTTTCTCCTCCACATTGTGGACTGTACTTTACCCCGCAGCATATTGCGACTGCAAAGGCGAACCGAAACCGGCCCCCGCATAACGTCGCGTATGAGCTGCTGGCTACTGCCAAAGCCGATGACCCCCTTGGGATGGCCCTGGTGAGTGGCTTTCGGTACCACTTCGACGACGATGAAGCAGCAGCGGGTGCCAGCGTCGAAATGCTGGACCACCTTGCGAGCTACAACCCACCCGCTATCGATACACCTGCGTATATGACGATCGTCGCGATCGGTCAGGTGATCGAAATGGTGCGTCGGGAAATCCCGGCCACGACCTTGCAACGCTATCGCGACATGGTCCACGGAGTGTTGCCCACCTCTGAAGTCCCACTGCTCGATGCCCTTTGGGTGTCCACGTTGCAGGTGGTCGGTGGCATCGTGTTGGAAGATGCCGATCTTTTCGAGGGGGGCGTGCAGGGTGTACAGGCCGTCGTCGATGCGCACATTCGGCCAGAGGGGTATATCCCGGCGCTCGTCGAAAACGCCGATGGCCGCGCGTTACACCGCCAACTAGCCGGGGCACAGGCCCTTGCCCTCGCAGCCGAAGCCGCTACCCACGTGGGCGCCGACCTCTGGAATTACGATCACCGTGGCTTTACCGGCAAATCGCCCGCGACCTACGCGGCGGCGTACTGCTTCGACCCCACCCCTTTGACCTGGGACGCCCCGCCAACCGGCGATGATCACCTCGCGCTCTACCAGGAGCACGCCGGGATGTTCGAGATGCTCAACCGGCATCTACGGCCCGAGGTACTGCGCCCCTTGTTGCAAGACCTGCGACCCATCGCTAACCTGTACGGCGGTGGCTTCGTGACGCTTAGCCACAGCCCCACCCGCGACCGCCCGGCATGGATGTTCTGGCGTTAGGTGGTCTCTTTTGCGAGGTGCTCGCGGGCGGCTTCCACCGAGGGTACGAAAGATGGCCCTGTCCAGCCCATCATTTTGTCCACGGCATCGATCATCACCTTGAGCATGGGGCCTGCCTGGTTAACAAATACGGTGTGCCGTGCATTGGGCGGTTGGTGGCTGCCAGCGTATTTGAAGTGGGGCACCGCGTTGCCGTGCGGTAGTTTGTTGTAGAAACACGCGATAAAGTCTACGCGATGGCTGACGGTCGCCATCTCCGCGTAGGCTTCGGTGTGCGCCAAAATCCAGTCTTCCCAGGTCCACTGCTCATACAACTTGATCAGAAAAGTGGTGCGCTCAGTGTTGTCCCAGCCAATTGAATATGCCATCTTGGCCACTTCTGTTCGATAACGTTCCATGCAATGCCCCTAATATACGGCAGGGTTAGCTGAGATTTCTATGTTTTTATGTGGTTTTTGGAGATTCTTTATGGCGCCATTATTGTTTCTGTTTGGTTTCATCATAGCGCTTGTCGGTGTGCTACGTGGGTTACAACCGCCGCCTGTGGCCAAAGGCAAACCGGCTCCCTGGCACACCATCCCAATCGATGCTCAGGTGCAAGTGCGACAGGTCATCCTGCCACGCTGGCGTGGCAAGGTGGTTATTTCGTGGCCAGGCAAAGACCCATTCATAGCGGTTGCGCACAATCGGGGGCGCAGCGTGCTGCATCCCAGGGCCGACGTCAAAATCGTCGATCTGCACGGCGGCGCCATTTTCATCGACAAACGATAACCCAGCGTTTGCCCTACGCTACGGCAATCTCGGGTAGACTGTGCATGTGATCTGCGAAGTTATTCGAAAGCCTACCCCATGCGCCGAACCCCGATTGCCGCACTTATCTCACTGCTACTTGTATCGGGTGTTGCTGCACAAATCCCTGTTGAGCCGACGCCATCGGATGCGACTTCGACCCATGCCAGCGAAACCGAGTCAGTTATCTAACCAGGTAGCGGCCTCGATGTTGGTTGCGTTGGCATTTCCAGCGGAGTTGTTCTTCGGCGAGCCATACGACCCAGACAATGCCGATGAATTACTCGACGACACCCTGGAGACCCTGGGGGTTATCGTAGAAGCGCCAATCATCGCTGAGTTGGATAGCGGTATCCCGATGATCATTGTGCCGGATGCCGACGAAAATATGCCGCTTGGCGTTGTAGCGCTGAACACGGATGTTGTGCTGCTCTAACTTATAGAACGCCAGTGGGTCTTGGTTGTTGGGTCAGGTATCGAGGAGTTGTTTCGAGAGTTGCCGGGTGAGCTTGCTGCGGGTTCGCCAATTGCGATACAGCACGAAGGCAATCCCCACCGGGCCGACGAGTAGATATAACCAGAAACCAGTGTTGAACCACAAAAAGCCGAAGATCAGCATCCAGATGATACAGAAGATGACCGTGCTAAGGCTGATGTAACTATGAACTGTGACGCGGGTCCCCGCTTCGTTGCTCGTGAGGTCACCGGTTAGCTGCCCATAGTAGCCGAATTCGCCTGTGTACCGAAAACGGTAATGATTTTCGGCGACTGGAACGACATGGCTTGCAGCGAAGTCTCGGAGGAGGTGTACGCATGTTTCTAACGAGTGGTGAGTGTAGAAACTCAGGCGCTCGCCGAAGGGAGAGCGTTCACGTTCGTAGAATATGCGGGTGGCAGTCATAGTTGTCACGCGTCTGAACCCGTATCTCTCAACAATCATCCACTTTACAAGGAATATCGAATAACAAACCCCCATTTATTGGGGGGTGTTGGCCTTTCGCGACAAGTTGTTGGTAACAATGATGTTAGGCCACGTAACGATTATGTTAGTCGTAGGCCCTTTTCCAGCAGCGCTGCACGCAGCGCCTCGGCATCGTCGGTGCGGATGACGACGGCGGTTGGCCCCAACCGTGCCCCGGTGAAGCGTCGCACGTTGGGGTCTTCCAGCAGGCGGTCGAGCGTTTCCTGCGATGTCGTACGCAATACCTGTAGCGTCTCAAGGGTGGCGGTCGCGCTCTCGGCTTCGGCGCTTTGCCAGCTTTCTAACAGACGTTGCACGCGGGGCGGTACACCGTCGTCGAGCACCCGCGCGAGGAACGTGTTGATGTGCCCCGGTTCGATGCCCTGCGACTCCGCGAGTTCCATGCCGCGCGAATCCAGCAGGTAGCTGTAGGGTGTCCCGGCGGCGGGTTCGGCGGGTTCGCCCCAGGTGGTGAAGCGTGCCGCCTGGAAGCGGTCGATACGTGAGACACGCCGCCCGATGAGCAGCATCCCACCCTCGTCGATTTGGATGGCCTCGGCAGGTTCGGGGACATCGGGCCACTCGGCGAGGCCAAGGGCCGCGCGCCCGTAGGCGGTGAGGCGTGCCGCCCCGGTGCTAACATCGAGCAAGCCGAGCCAGTGCAGTGGCCCATACACCATAAACGTAATCAGCGCTCCCTCGACAGCGTTCCAGCTTTCGAAGCCGCGCAGGTAGTCCCCGTCGAGGTCCTGAATATACCACGAGTCGTAATCCCCCGCAGGGCGTTGGAAGTCGGGTTCGGTTTCCTTTACCGTGTCGATGAACTCACCCAGGTTCCACCACTCCGTCGGCGAGACCATACTGGCAATCATCGCAGTAACCGCGCGGCGGGCAATTGTGGCGTCGTAGCTATCGAGCGAACCGCCACGCTCGGGTGTTTGCAAGCTGGGGATGTGCCACAACTCACGGTAGAGGGTGCTCTCGCCCCACGCCACTACTAGGCCATGCACCTGTTCGACGCGCGTAGCGGCCAGCCACCGACGCGCATCGGCCCGGCGCACAAGGGCGCGCCCCTCGTGGATGTCGAGCAAGTCGGCGCTGAAGGCCAGCATCAGCAAGAAGGCCATGCGCTCCTCGCCGGGGGTCAGCAAATGCTCCGATAGAATTTCGCGGTGTTCTTCGCTCAGCGTTTCGCCGTCGAGTTCTGGCGCCGAAAGCTGGCAGTAGGCCAGCAACGTCGTCATGTCATCGACAATGGAGGTATCCGCCGGGCGCACTTCGCTCACGGCCCCGGCATCCATCGCCGCGAGGGTTTCGGTTTCCGCTTCGAGGTTGTCGTAGGCTGTGCGGTGTGTGGGCAGCACGGCGATAAGGTCGTCGGGCACATAGGCGACTTCCAATCCGCCGGTGTTGCCCATCTCGAACGCGGTTGCGACCAACCCCCGATAGTAGAGTGCCTCGGCAGGGCCAGCCGGGTTCTGCAGTGGTTTCTCCCGTTCGATTTGATTGGCCCCCAGCTTGCGTATTTGCCCAAACAGGCGCGTGAACATCGGCACGGGCATTTTGCCGCCCCCACCGAGCAGGGTTTGCAACGCCTGACGATGGGCGTCGGCGAGGGACTCCCACATGGCGTTGGCGCGGTCGGGGTCGAGCATCGCATCGGCGAGGGCCGCAGCCGGGTCCTCGCTCTTGCCGACCTTCCACACCGACGTCAAAACGGTGAGGAGTGCCGGGTCGGCATTGCGCAGGGTTTGGTAGAGCGGAAGCATATTGTTGTATACCTACCGAACATCTGTTATATTGTAAGCTAGAACGATTGTTCGTTCCGTCTAAGGTTAGCGCAAACACGCGAACCGGACAAACTTTGTATACAGAGGTCAAAGGTTATGAAGGAATTCCATAAACTCTCAGAGCGGCAACGGCGTATCCTCAGGTACATCAATGTCTATAACTCCACCCACGGTTACCCCCCTACCATCCGCGAAATCGGCGAAGCAACCGATACCAACTCCACCTCCGTCGTCAACTACAACCTGAACAAGCTTGTCGACGAAGGGTACCTGGAACGTGAGCAGCGTGTGTCGCGCGGGGTACGGCTCATCGCTCGCCTGCCCGATAGCGCCAATCATGGGGTATTCCAACCCGTTCGAAAAGCCCAGATTACATCGGTGCAGGTGCCGCTTATCGGGCGCATCGTCGCCGGTGAACCGATGCCTGTTCCCGAAGACATCGGCCACTCCATCGACGAAGAGGACATGCTCGACGTAACCGACATGATGCTGCGCGGTGTCGATGCTGAGCAGTGCTTCGCGCTCACCGTCAAGGGAGACTCTATGAAGGATGCGATGATTCGCGAGGGCGACATCGTATTGTTCCGCAGTGCGAATACTGCCGATAACGGCGATATGGTCGCTGTGTGGTTGGATGAGCGCGGCGAAACGACGCTCAAGTACTTCTACCGCGAGGAAGGGCGCATTCGCCTGCAACCGGCCAACGAAGATATGGGGCCGATTTACGTAAACCCGGCAGATTGCTACATCAAGGGCAAGGTGCTTTCGGTCATCCGGCAGGTCAAGTAAATCACCAAAGCGATTCGTCTGCGAGGATGTGTTGGACGAAGAAAAAACAGCCCACCAGGGACGCGCGTCTCTGCGCGTCCCACGGCAAGGTGGACGTGGTTATTGGTTGGGTAGGCCAGCAACCTGGCTGATTTCGATTAGGTGGCCGTCTGGGTCTCGAAAGAAGCAGCGGATTTCGAAGCCGTGGTCGAGCGGCGGCGTAAGAAAAACAGCACCACGCTCTCGCAAAACCGCATAAGCTTGTTGGCAGTCTGGCACGCGTATCGTCATCGAATGGCTGACGCGATTTAGGTCTTCGGGCGGGGCAAAGGTGACATCAGGTTTGTCTTCGGTAGGTGCACCACCCGTAACGAGCAGCAACCACGCCCCTTGAAACTGCATCACCGCCGATGTGCCGTCGTACTCGCGGTACAACGTTGCCCCCAGCACATCGCGGTAGAAGTCGCGCGCGCGGTTTACATCGCTCACCACGAGGATGTGCGTAAGTGCCATGTCGTCAGTTGGAAACGCCATAGTTTTGCTCCGTCGAGTCGTCGTCGCGGTGGGCTTCGTAGCGGCGGATGATGTGTAGCGCCTCATCGAATGTGTCCACAAAGTGGAACTTATCCGCACGTTGCCATATCTGGTACATTTTGTTCACCATGTTGAGGAGCATCGGCGTGGTGGCACCTGCCCGCACAAACAGCACGAGGTCCTCGTTAGGATGGGCGATTTTCAGCAGGCGTTGAATGTTCGCGAGGGCACGGGGCGGTACGGTGAGGAACTCGTGCACATGAAAAATAGTGTGCACGCGGTGGTCGACAGCGGCGTGCCATTCGTATTGTTCGTAGACGACGCGGTATACATCGTCCCAATCGTCGATTCGGTAAATATCGGCAACGAGAATCGTCTGGCTCTCGTCGTGCCAGTGTAAAGTATTCTGTTTTTTCGTCACGGCACCAACTCTTTATCTCTCAAACGCTATTGTAACATAGGTAGAAAGATGGACCTGTATACAATTTTGACACTTCCGGTTGTGGGTTTGGGTGCGGGGTGGGCTGCGGGCCGCTTCTTGAAGATTGCCAATAACGACCTGCCCACGTATTTCGCTATCGGCTTGCCTGGCTACTTCGTCGGGAATCACCTGTTGGCGCTATTGGGCCTCGTCGCGGTGAACATCATCGGGCGGTTGGTCGCCGCGATGATCGGCGGGATGATTTGCGTGTGGTTGTATCGGGTGTGGCAGCAACGCACCCAGGGCGACGACTCGTAGTGGGCGGGGTTGGCCTGCAACCCCACCCATGTGACCCTGAGTTAGTCTTCGTCGAAGCCGCTGAACAGCGCCGGGGCTGTACCCAGCGGGCCGGGGTGCCCACGCGGCGGCGAGTCGTCCTCGTTGGCGTCGGTTTTCGGTGGTTGCCCGTGTTCCATAATGTACTCGAACGTCTCGCGGTCGAGCGTTTCATGTTCGATGAGCAGCGACGCCATGATGTCTAGCTTGGCGCGCTCACGACGTAGCAGATCCAACGCGTTGGTGTACGCTGTGCTGACGATACGCTTTACCTCACTGTCGATGAGTTGTGCGGCCTGTTCGCTGTAGTTACGCGTTTCGCCGAACTCGCGACCGAGGAATGGTGACGTTGCCCCCTCACCGAAGGTGCGCGGGCCGAGTTCGTCGCTCATACCGTACTGCGTGACCATATTGCGGGCCATCTGCGTGGCCTGTTTGAGGTCGTTGCTGGCCCCAGTCGTAAACTGGTTGAACACCAAGTCCTCGGCGGCGCGCCCACCCATGGCGGCGGCGATCTGGTCTTCGAACTGCTCGCGCGAGTAGAGCATCGTGTCGTCACCGGGCAACGACATCACATATCCCCCGGCGCGCCCGCGTGGCACGATCGTCACTTTGTGGACGGGGTTTGCGTGAGGCAGCAGGTGATGGAGCACCGCGTGGCCGGCCTCGTGGTACGCAATCGAACGTTTATCGCGCTCGCTGATGACCCGCGTTTTGCGCTCTGGCCCCATGATGACGCGTTCCATGCTCTCCTGGAGTTCTTCCATGCCGATGCTGCGCAGGTTACGCCGCGCAGCCAAAATCGCCGCCTCGTTGACGAGGTTTTCCAGGTCGGCCCCACTGAAGCCGGGGGTGATCTTCGCGAGTGAGGCGAGGTCCACGCCGTCGGCGAGGGGTTTGCCACGCACATGCACCCGCAGAATTTGCTCGCGGCCCTTCACATCGGGGGCGTCCATCGTCACCTTACGGTCGAACCGGCCCGGACGCATCAGCGCCGGGTCGAGGATGTCTGGTCGGTTGGTGGCGGCGATGACGATGATGTTCGTGTCGGTCTCGAAACCGTCCATCTCCACGAGGATTTGGTTGAGTGTTTGTTCGCGCTCATCGTGGCCACCCCCGAGGCCCGCGCCGCGTTGCCGCCCAACAGCATCAATTTCGTCGATGAAGATAATCGCAGGCGACTCGCTCTTCGCGCGCTCGAACAAATCGCGGACGCGGCTCGCGCCAACGCCCACGACCAACTCCACGCACACCGCTCCGGAAAAGTGGAATAACGACC
>CAYSVE010000172.1:0-9578 GCA_964434365.1 uncultured Anaerolineaceae bacterium
ATCGCTGATGGTGGCGGTGATGACGCGCGACGTAAACGTGGAGGCGTTCACACCGTGCTCGGCCAGCAACACCAGATACACGTTAATCGCCTTGGCTGCCGTTTCGTCCGGGCCTTCGCCGGTGAGCATGTACACGAAGTTCTCGCTCAGGTTGAGGTCTTCGCGCGGGGCAACCGGCTCGTTGCCTTTGCGGATTCGATCCCAGGCGGCACTAACCGTCGTGATTTGGCCGGTGAGCTTAATCGCGACCTTCTGTGCGAGTTCCTTGTCGGTGTTGTTCTCGCTGTCCGGGTCGTAGTGGCTGAGCATGCTCACCACAGTGCGTAGCACGGCCATCGGGTTTGCGTCCTTGGGCAGGGCCTTCATCGCCGCGATGACTTCGGGGGGCACGGCAGCGTGCGCGGCGATGTCCTTCACCAGGGCGTCGAGTTCTGCCTGATTCGGTAAACGGTTATTCCACAGCAAAAAAATCACTTCTTCGAAAAGCGCATTCTCAGCCAGGTCTTCGATTTTGTAGCCCGCGTAGATGAGCTTCCCCTCGGTCCCATTCACGAGGCTGGTTAGGGTATCGCCGATAATAACGCCGTCAAGTCCTGCACCTGCTTTAGCCATAGTTGTAACTCCTTCGTAATCGCGTAATGCCCGATGTGGGCAACTCTAGCTTGCATCGTCATAAACTTAGACGAGTATAGCATCCTCAATTATACCGTTCAAAGGCGAGGAAGATGAACCTCGCGGCCTTATGCCTCGTCCAGGGCGTCCATTTCGTCACGCAGGAAGGCCTGGGTTTTGGCGACGTTGTCGCGCTGGTCGCGGATGATGCGCAGAATCGTCTCCGGCAGGTCTTCTTCCAGCGCCTTGTCGAAGGCCGTCAGCACATCGGCGGCCCCGTTGCCGATGGTGCGCAGCACAAGGCGCGCATCGCCACCATTGATGAGCCGCTCCAGGCTAAACCAGCCCCGGCGCAGGTTGTTCGCCAGTGTGCCGCTCTGGCGTGGATTGCTGCCCAGGGCGCGCACCTGCGTTTGCAGCCTGGTAATGTCGCCCGCGCGCTGCTCGGCGAGGTTCTCGAATACGGTTGCCAGGTTCGCCTCGCCGATTTCCGCCATATACCCGGCGGCGGTTTCGTAGGCCGCCCGCGCGTCGATAACCAGGGGCAGCAACTCGTTGAGCACGCGCGCGCTTTTTTCTTTGTCCGCCGCCGTAGGTGCGATCAGCCGCATCTCACGCTTATTGAACTGATCCATCAGGTTTTGTATTGTCGGCAGTGCATCCTGTACGGCCTGCTTGCCCAATGGCACCCCCTGTTCCCAGTTCGCGAAATCCAGAATACTGAGGAAGCCGATTTGCGGACGCAGCAGCAAATCGGGCGGGGCCGTCAGGGTGCGCATCTCCATGCCCTGCACAGTGACGATGTCCAACATCAAGGTGATGATCTTCTGCGGCGGGGTCGATGTCCCGAAGACCCACCCCAGCATGTTATTCGTCTGCTCGATGTCCAGGACGACTTCGGCGGCATCATCCACTGCGGAGTTGCTCAAATCCACCGCGATAACGATATCGGCCCCGCGCGCACGGGCGATGTCGAAGGGTGTGTTGTTCAGCAGGCCGCCATCGAGCAGAATGTAACCCTTATGCTCGACAGGTGGGAACACCAGCGGAATAGCCGTCGTCGCGAGGATAGCCGGGACCAAGGGACCGCTATCGATGACGATGGAGCGCTGGGTAATGAGGTCGGTCGCGGTGACGACCAGCGGAATATCGAGGTCTTCGAAGTGGGTGTTTTTGCCGAACATCTCTTCCAGCACGCGGCGGAAGTTGGTGTTGTCGGTTAGGGCGTTGGGCACTGTAGCAAAGCCGAACATGCGCAGTACATCTAGCCGGTCGAACGCCTCGTGCATCTCCTCGACAGATTTACCCGCCGCGATGAGCGCCCCCACGAAGCCCCCGATGCTGGTGCCCGTGATGAGGTCTGGGCGAATGTCCGCCTTGTGCAGCGCGTCCCACGCGCCCACATGTACACCCCCACGTGCGCCGCCGCCGCCAAGCGTCAAACCGAGTTTCATGGTGTGTGTGCCCCCTGAATGATGTTGTTTGGTGAATGGATTTTGCGGACTTCGGTTGCGGTGCGCTCACCACCGCATCGGCGAGAGGCTCACCATGGGGTGGGTCGGTAGGGGCGAGGGACGCGTAGACATGGTGTTACGCCATACCTCGCCCGATGCTGCTGCCGCAGCAAATGTGATTCTTGCGTGCGGCAAGGTCGGTAGGTTCGACAAGTTTGCGGCCTAGAGGTCGTCGAGGTCACCTTCGCGCAGCGCAATTTCGAACATGCGCCCGACGAGCAGAATATGCTCCACCAACAGGCCGATCTCCTCTTCGTCCACGTGGTCGAACAAGGCACTCACGGCCTCGTCGCCTTCCATGTCGGCCATCACCTCGGTTGCGAGGCAAGAAATCGCCTGCCACACCGATGGACGCGACTCCGGCGGCTCGCCCTGTAAAACTTTGTCGTACCAGCGCGCCACAATCGGGTGAACCTGCTCGCAGGCCGAGCCGTCCGTGTCTTCACCCAGCATGCGGTTCGCCAAATCCTGGAATTCATCCAACCAATCTGGCTCGGGGTTTGCAGGGGTATCGCTCATTGGGGCCTCCTGTCGAAGTGCATTCAGCGAAATCTTCCAGGCTTTAGTGTAGCCCCCACGGGCGGGTAACTCAAGCGCCTAGCGAGGCGTGGATGCAGCCACCGCACTCTCGTCGGTTATGAGGCCGTGGGCGAGTTGCTCCAGCCACATGGGTGCGCTCGGTCCCATCATCTCGAAGCCGCCTGCGATGAGGAACGCCAACGACACGATGAACAGCACCAAGCTGCTCATCGTCACGAACATAAACTTGCGATCGTCGATTTTCAGGGCTTTGGCCGTTACCGCCGTAATCCACGTGCCGGTCCAGGGTGTGATGAAGAAGATGAACACCAACCCCCAGCGCTCGGCCCATTTACGAATCCGCTCCGGCGAGACGCTCTCCAGGAAGCGCCGTAGCGGCCCCACCCTCAGCGCTTGCTCGTAGAAGTACAACACGACCACGCTCGGCATCAGGTTGCCGAGGATGGCCCAAAACACCACCGACGTATACCGGGCACCGGCAGCGAGTGCCACGGGGATGACGATATACATCCCCACCCCTGGCAAAAAGCTGATGGTGAAGATGAATATAGCGGTCACGACAAACGGAATAATCACGCAGATAACCTCGAAATCACATCACGACCATTGTACTGCCGCACCCCTATTTAACCAGTGGAGTCGGCGTTGCGCCCCCCCCAATAAATGGGCCGTATGGCCGTCGTGCCCGCGAAATAAGGGTTGGGCACAGGCGTCAGCCCCACCACCACGAAGGGAAGCAAAAAGAAAGAATGAATTCACATGCAGCATACTATACTACAATCCACTTTAAAGAACACACATCAACAGTTAAGCCTGTCTGCTAAAATGTGACGCAAATCGAACAAAAACCGAAGGCCTGTTCATGAAACTTGACCGACGCGGGGCTGCAATAATCGGGGTGCTCATCAGCGCCCTGTTCTTATACTTCGCCTTTCGGGGCCTTAACCCCGGCCAATTTTGGGAAAACATCCAATCGGTAAATCCGACGCTTCCGCTGTTGGGGATGCTCGTTTACGGCGTCGCCGTGGTGATTATCACGTGGCGGTGGCAATTTCTGCTGCGGTCGTTGGCGAGTGTGCCGCTACACAGCCTGGTGCCACTCGTCGCTATCGGCTACATGGGGAACAACATTTATCCCTTTCGAAGCGGCGAAGTGTTACGCATCGTGCTGCTGAGGCGCGAGCACGGCGTGCCCTACGCCCGCGCTGCGACGACCGTCGCGGTGGAGCGCGTATTCGACGGGCTGGTGATGCTGACGTTCGTGCTGGTGCCGCCGGCGTTCCTCGACATCGCCTCGCCGGAGGTGCAGCAGGTCGCGACGTTTACCGCGCCCGTGTTCGTGACGGCGCTGGCGGTATTCTTCGTGTTGGCGTTGCGCCCCAACCTGCTCCGCCGGTTGGTGACGCTCATCACCGGCATGTTGCCACAGCGCCCCCGCCACATCATCGAGGACATCGCCGAGGAGGTCATCGGCGGGCTGGCGGGCCTGCGCACCCCCGCCGACCTCGCCGGGACGGTGTTCGCGAGCTACGCCACGTGGGCCGTCGAGGCGGCTGTCTACTGGATCACCTCGTGGGCGTTTGGGCTGGGCGTCGGCTACCCGGTGATGCTCGTGGTGGTGGGCGTGGTCAACCTCGCGGGGCTTATCCCCGCCTCACCGGGGATGATCGGCGTGTTCGAATTTTTCGTCTCGACGGTGCTGGTCGCTGTGGGGGTTGCGCCCGATGTCGCGGTGGCTTACGCGGTGGTCGTCCACCTCGTCATCTGGATTCCGCCGACACTGGCGGGGTTCGTGTTCCTGGCACAGCGCGGGCTCGGGCTAGGGGCCGTCGCCAAAGCGGAGCAACTCAAGCAGGGCGGTGCAGCGTGATACGTACAACCTTTCATCGCAACCGTGCAGCACCGGTGCTCATGCTCATGCTGGCCGTGGTCGTCGCGTTTGCGCCGGTGCACGCCCAACCGGAAGCCTGCGAACCACCCGGCCTGTTTACCCCCACCGACCTCACCGACTTCGTAGCGCTCGATGGGGCGACGTTCACCCTCGACGGTGAGCCGTACCGCGTGCGTGGCATCAACTACTATCCATCGGCGTACCCCTGGCGACGCTTCCTCACGGAAACCGACGCCGAAACGCTCGACCGCGAGTTGGCGCTTATGGCCGATGTCGGCTTCAACACGCTGCGGATTTTCCTGTGGAACGAGGCGCTTTTCGTCGATGGTGAGCCGTGCGCCGACGCGTTTCACCGGCTCGATGGAGTGATGGCCGCCGCAGCAAACCACAATTTCCGGCTCATCGTCACGCTCAACGATTTGCCGCCGCTGCCCGACATTTACACGAACCCGCCTACCACCGAAACGGATTTCATCGTGCGGCGTTACCGCGATGAGGCGGCGATCCTCGCGTGGGACCTGCGCAACGAGGGTGACATCGACTACAACGGCTATAATATCCTCGATGCGGGGTTGGTAGCGCGCGAGGTCGTGCTCAATTGGCTCGCCGAGACTTCGGATCAAGTGCGCGGCCTCGACGACAATCACCTGATTACGGCGGGTTGGCTCCGCGACGAACAAGACACCGAACCCTACGTCGACTTCGTGAGCTTTCATCACTGGCAGGGTGCCGAGAGCTTGCAAAGTCGCGTGGCGCGCATCGACCTCGATAAGCCGCTGCTGTTGGAGGAAATTGGCTTTACCACCTTCGACATCACCGAGGCGCAGCAGGCGGCGGGCCTCGGCGATGTGGTTCGCTTCGCCGAAGGCGATGCCCTGCTTGGCTGGATGGTGTGGACGGCGTTTGACTTCCCGTTGGAAGCGACGTGCTACCCGTCGCCGTGTATCAGCCAGGATAACCGCGAGCATCACTTCGGCATCTGGTATACCGACTACACGCCTAAGCCCGCCGTCGGGATGATTCGGCGCGAACTGCGGCGCATCGACGGTGGCGTCGCGGCGGTGCCAGAACAAGGTACGGGCAACTCGGCGCAGCCTACCGCTTTGCGCCGCCGAAACCGTGTCAATATACTACCTCCGAAGCAAAGTTCGAAACGCATCGGTGAGCAGAGCGAGGGAAAACAGATGCAACGACGCTGGGTGTGGCTTTTGGTGATTTGTGTTGCCGGGGTGGCGTATGGCGGCCCGGCAAGTGCGCAGCGCGGCGCGACACAACGGCCCGTGCTGCCATTCGACGAGACCGTCTCGGGCAGCATCGCGGCGAATGGTGATGTAACGTACGCCGTGGAGATTCCACGCGGACAGGTTGTCGTGGTGGCGTGGGCCGGGGATGCCTACGTGCTCCCCGCGTATCGGGCAACCGTCGTCACCCCCACCACCGAAACCCTGGTCGAAGAGAACCCAGGGATGGGCGGCACGGGTAGCGATGCCGCAGTATCGGGCACGTTGCTGTTCGCGAACTACACCCTGCCCACAGGCGTCGTCGAGGAGACCGCCCGTCGCATCGTCGAGGTGCGCTTACGCCGTCCGGTCGATAGCCCGGCAAACTATACGTTGACCGCGTACGCCATCACGCCGGTGTCGGTCACGGCTATGTTGAACGAAAGCGCGCCCCTTGCGCCGCTCAACATGGCGGTCGAGCGCAGCGAGTCGGTGTTGCAGGTGTACGAGATCGGCACGCCGACCGAGCAGCCGTTTACGTTCCAAATCGAAACACCTGACGCCAACGGGGCTTTCCTGTGGGTGGCCAGCATCCCCGAGATGTGGCAGACGACGAATAACGTCTCCCCAAGCGCCCAGCGGGTTGCTGCCGGGCAATTTGTGGACAGCGCCTCGTTCGGTGATGACCTCGGCGGCCTGGGGCAGGTGTTGTTGCTGTATGCTGGCGACGACACGTTCTACGCCGTAGTCCGTGCCGATGTAGCCTACGACATCAATTTCAATCAGCTTATCTACGGTATGCTCGATACTACGACGCTACGGCAAATGAATGTCTCGCACCAGCGGCCCATCGGGCTGTACGAATTGGAGGCTCCTGTGGGTAGCACCGTGACCGTAGCCGCCCGTCTCGTCGAGGGGCAGGGGGCACGCGTCGCCCTCTACGAGCGCGATGCTGGGCCGGGTGGGGTGCATAACATCAGCGTGGGGGTTGCCGGGGTAACCGATCGGGCGTTTCCATTCGAAAACGCGGTCGAATACCGAGTGATGACAAGCGGGCAGGTGGCCGTTGTGGCGCAGGTCCCCGCCCGCTTCGACCCAGGCTCGGTGTTGGTCGAGTTGAGCTTGGCAACAGGGAACTAGACTTAGGCAGAAACAGAAACGGGGCGCGCCCATTTCGGACGCGCACCGTCGGTTACTTCGGTTCGAGGTGAGTGTGGCCGGTTAGGTTATCGCCTACTCGGTGACTTCCTCGGCCTCGTCTTGGGCGTGCTCGTGGTCGTGGGTCTCGGGGTCCGGCACCTCAATCTCGATGAGCTTATCGAGAATTTCGCGCAGCTGCGGCTCCATCAGCGCGCCGGGCTGGTTGAAGACGATGGTGCGGTTCTTGATGAGCATCAGGTTCGGGATGGAGCGAATCTGAAAGGTTTGGCTGAGGCCAGGGTTGGCGTCCACGTCCACCTTGGCGATCTTCACGCGGCCCGCGTATTCCTCGGCGAGCTTATCCAAAATCGGTGCGACCATCTGGCACGGCCCACACCACGCGGCCCAGAAGTCCACCAGAACCGGCAGGTCGCTTTCGATCACTTCGGTCTGGAATGTTTCGTCGGTTACAGCTACAGGTTTGTTCGTCACGGCAGTGGCCTCCTCGGGCACATCGCTTACTTCTACTACGTCTACAACTTCAGGTGTTGCCGGGATGTACTGGCGCAACATATCCACCGCAAGCGGCACATCGCTACCCCACGGGCGCGTTTGGCGCAGGTGGGTTTCGCCACAGGCATAACCGATGAGCACCGGCTTGCTACCGATTTCGAACCGCTCCGCCGCTTTCGGGCTGGCCCCCGGGTCCACTTTCGCAAACACGATGCCGGTATCCTCGGCGGCGGTCTTCTCGAACGCGATTTCGAACTCGCGCCGCAACCCCTCACCGGTTGTGAACAGAATCAGCGCGGGGGTCGGGTCGTTGAGTACCGCATCGAGGGTGTCGTCGTTGAGGACGGTTAAGTCTGTCATCCACACAATCCTTTTCTATGCTCCTGTAACCTAGACTCGCCAGCATAGGGCATTCTTACAAGGCCTGCCAGTGGATTTGCGTTAGAGCGGGTACAAGTGGGGGCTTATGGCTGTTCGTTTTGCGGGGGGCGCGTTACAATTGAGATAAAGTAATGGCTTGTATGTACCAATAGCTAAATATTAGGGACGTAAAGAACCCGATGCGCAAGAACTGCTCGCTGATGCTCACCCTGCTGGCCCTGATGTTCGCTCTCACCGCGCCGACCTACGCACAGTCCATCCCGCAGGATGTGGACGGCGACGGCCTCGTCACGCCGACGGACGCGATTTTCCTGCTCAACCGGCTGGGAGAAACCCTCTCCGGCGATTGGGACCTCAACGACAACGACACTGTCGACCAGGATGAGGTCGATGCGGTGATTGCCGCGCTCGGCTGGCAAATGCCAAGTATCGTTATCGTACTGCGCGGGCCAGACGGCCAATCGGCCAGCCCGAACGCGCCGACGGACGCCGACTTTTTTGTCGATACGGACAACTTTGTCGTCAACGATATTGATGAAACGAGCCTGATCGACGATCCAATTCTCACCCTGACAGGTGAAGATATTCTCACTGCGAACGAGGCCGGTATCGCTCCTCCTGATGGTGAAGGTGTCATCATCTGGGGTAACGACAACAACAACATAATCGTTGCCAGCAGCAATGATGACATCATTTACGGTGAGGATGGTGAACAGGACATTCTTGTTGGTGATAGCTACAGTGGCGGCGGCGATGGTGACGACATCATATTTGGCGGTGCAGGTGATGATTTCATTTTTGGAGACAGCTTTGCAGGTGATGGCAGTGGTGACGACATCCTTTATGGCGGCCCCAGGGATGACGTTATCATTGGCGACAGCCGTACAGGCAATGGCAGCGGCAACGACCGAATTTTCGGAAATGAAGATAACGATGTTCTCGACGGTGACAGTTTCAGTGGCGATGGTAGTGGTAACGACATCATTGATGGCGGGACGGGCAACGATAACATCACCGGTGATAGTGTTACTGGCAATGGCAGCGGTGATGACATAATCGACGGCGGCGAAGGTGACGACAGAACCCAGGGCTCCGGCTACACCGACGACACGGTCGAGAACGTGGAAGACCGCACCACCGAAACCGGCGACACACCCTAACTGAGCCAAGGAAATTACACCCATGCCTAAAAAACACCTGCTCATGCTGCTCTGCGCGCTGATGCTCACCCTGCTGGCCCTGATGTTCGCTCTCACCGCGCCGACGTATGCGCAGTCCATACCGCAGGATGTGGACGGCGATGGCCTCGTCACGCCGACGGACGCGATTTTCCTGCTCAACCGGCTGGGAGAAACCCTCTCCGGCGATTGGGACCTCAACGACAACGACACTGTCGACCAGGCCGAGGTGGATGCGGTGATTGCCGCCCTCGGCTGGCAGATGCCAAGTATCGTTATCGTACTGCGCGGGCCAGATGGCCAGTCCGCCAGCCCGAACGCGCCCCTCGACGCGGACTACTACCTTGACACCGATCACTTCACTTACAGCGAGCAAGATGAAGTCGATATACTCATGTTCGTTCAAGAATTTTTTGTCACGGAGAATGATTTCATCACAGCAAACGAAGCCGGGATCGTTATCCCGACAGGGCAGGGTGATGTTATCTGGGGCAATGACAACCTAAACTTCATTGTCGGCAGCCCATACGATGATCTTATCTTCGCCGAAGGTGGTGCCTTCAGCCTGCAGGATGGGAATAGTTGAACC
>CAYSVE010000173.1:0-9558 GCA_964434365.1 uncultured Anaerolineaceae bacterium
GTGGATGACGTGCGCGTGGGTGCCATCGGGCAGGGCCAACAGGCGAAACATCGCGTCTTCGATGTCGTGGCAGCCACGGGCGTTGCGGCTCTGGGTTTCGTAGCGCGGCAGGTGCACCCCGAAGAAGTACGTAAGTAGGCCGACCGCAAGCAGAACAGTGAGTGCGAATTGGTACGTTTTAAGTCCTTCCCCTGGCTCCCACCTCTCAGCCGTAAATCGAGAGGGGCGAGCGGCATTGCCCGTGTAGACATTGCCCACCCACACCGCGACCTCACCCACCCCAAAGGCCAAAATCACCGCCAGCGCGGGCGAAAGCGCCACATAGCGCGAGGCGCCCGTCGCCACTTCGAGCAGCAGCCCACTCCCAACGATGCCGCCGCCGATCCAAAGCAGCGGCAGCAACCCGGCCCGCCCGCGCGCCAACGCACGCCCCACACCGATGAGCGCGAACGCCACCGCAAACATCGGAATGACGGGTTGCGTGCCGCCGTAGAAGTATTCGGTGTCGCGGAGCGATACGAGCAGCAAACCCGCGCGCGCCAGGTTTTCTAACCGGTCGAACTCGGTGGTTGCGTTGCGGGCGGCAACCGTGAGCCGTGCGCCGAAAGCGGCGTCGGTAGTGGCCCATGTGAGATAAACGGGCAGCGCAACGGCGATTGCCGCGAGGGCGTAGCGCCCCAACCCACGGATGTGTGAAGTCTGCGCGCGCGTCGTGTAGGGGCGCTGGCGAGTAAAACGAGCCTCGCCCAATGTGATAAACACGAGCCACAGCCACACCATAACCAACGGCGTAAACAGCAATCGCGCCGCATCGTGGAAGTAGTGCGTAAGGCCCAGCGCCGCCCCCGCGAGCGCCCACCCGTGCCCGGTGCGGACGGCGCGCACCGCCAGCGCGACCGCCGTTACCCCGAAGAAGGTGTAGGTCGCGTTGGGCATGCCCACCCGGCTGAAGTGCACATTCAACGGTAGGGCAGCGAAGATCAACGCGGCGGTGAGGGCATGGGTCGGCCACAGGTGACGGCCCAGCGCATAAAGCGGCAGCACCGTCATTGCGCCGAAAAGCGCACTCATCGCGCGCAGGCCGAGGAAGTTGTGCCCGAAGATCGCCGAGCCGGGGCTATGCAAGTACGGGTATAAAAACGTGAACGTAAATACGTTGTTGATCTGGCCCAGCACAGGCACATTTTCGATGCGCATTCTGCCGATTGGCCCCATCAGTTGGAACTCGTCGATTTGTATGCGAATCGTGTCATCGACGCCAGTGATACGCACCGCAAAGGCGAACAGCATCACAAGCGCGAGGGGCAGCACGTGCGCTGTCTCGCCCGGGGTGGCGCTTGCGCCATCGCGCAACCCAAAAACCACCAACCCGATACCGAGCGCTAGCAGGGCGAATTGTACGGCTTCGGGCGGCGGCACCTGCTGGAGAAGGACCAGCGCTGCCAGCACCGCGCACCCGAGCCAGATTACCCACCAGCGCGGCGAGTTCGAGGGCACGTTCGTGGCGATGTGCAGTGGAGGGCTTCCCGGTCGGGGGCCGATAAGGGCGCTGAACATCACTGTGAGCAGGGCAAACACGCCAGCCGGGATCCAGTACGCGCCGTCCCAGCGCGGGGCAAACAGCACCGCCGCCACGATAGCCGAAACCAGGGCACCACCGCGCATCATTGGGCGGGGAACCAGTACAACGCAAACTGTTTTCCAAGCGGTACGGCGGCGTGATCGCTCATCTGCGGTGGCGGCAGCGCGCCGAACGCCTCGCCCAACCAGCCGTGTGTGCGCGCATCGCCGGGTTCCACAAAGACGGCGTGATTCACATTGCGCGGAAGGTCACCGAAGGTGGCCCGGGTGATTTCGTCGGTCATCCACACGCGCATGGGGGGTGGCTCGCCATTTGTGAGGAAGGCTGCAAAATCGAGCGGGTGGCCTTTGTTCAACAGCGTGGTGCTGATGATGTGCACGTAGGTGTTCGGCGGTAGCTCAAGCGCGCGCAGCACAGCGTCATCTACGTCGTGGTAGGCGCGCACGACGCGCACCTGGGCATTGTGGTAAGGCAGATGCCAGCCACCGTAGTACAGCAGCATCCCGGCGGCGAGTACAATCGCCGTGGCAGAGCTAGGCCAGCGCTCGCGCGTGAGCAGGCGCACGGTTTCGCTGATGCCGAGGGCCATCAACCAGGCGACAGCCGAGGCCGCTGCAATGTGCCGGGCGGCGTGGGTGCTGTGCCACATGAGCAGACCGGTCGCGGTGACGAGGCTGAGCAACCATACGAGCGGCAGCAGGCTATCGCGGCGGTAAAAGGGCACGACGAGGCCGGTCAGCAGGGCAGGCACGGCGATCATCGGGACGATGGGGCCGGTGCCGCCGTAAAACACCGAGCCATCGGGCACCGTGACGTAGAGCGCGAAGGACCCGGCCAGCCGCGCGAACAGGCTCGGGTAGAAGTCGGTTTCAATCGCCCCGATGATGCCGCTATCGGCCATGCGCCCGAAGAGCACGGCGTCGGTGGCGGCCCAGGTGATATACATCGGCGCGGCGACGCAGGCGGCGGTGAACAGCATGAAGGCGGTGTTACGCCACACGCGCGGTGGGGCGTCGTGGGTGGCCCACGCCAGCATGACCCACATCAGCGCGAGGGGGGTGAAAAACAAGCGCGCGCCCTCGAAGAAGTAATGTGTGAGGCCGAGCATCGCCCCGGCGGCGGTCCAGTAGAGGCGCGGGCCGCCGCGCAGGCCGTTCGCGAGGCAGGCGAGCGCGAGCGTGCCGAAAAGCGGATCGACGCTGTTGGGGATGGCGAGGCGGCTAAAGTGAATATGAAATGGGTACGCGGCGAGCAGTATCGCAGCGATGAGGGCAGTACGGTGATTGTGTACGGTGCGCACGAGCCAGTACAGCGCGCCGACGGTGAGTGTGCCGTAGACGGCGCTCATCAGGCGCAGGCCGAGCAAGTTGTGCCCGGCGAGGGTGACACCGGCCTGTTGCAGGTAGGGGTACAGCCAACTGTAGGGGTAGTAGTGATCATCCATTTGGCTGAGCAGGGGCGTGGGCGCGGCATCGAGCGCGAGCAACGGTGTGATGGTCTGCATTTCGTCTACGGTGATGCGCACGAGTGTGCCGAGCAGCCCGGCGCGCAGCCCGAAGGCCACTGCAAGAACGGCTATCAAGGTGAAGGTGGTGTTGTGCGCCCGTGGCGCGCGCTCCGCTTCGCGTCGGTGCGCGCCCCCGCCGAGGCCGACCGTCAGCGCGGCGATGCCTGCGACGAAGAGTGCAAATTGCACGTGCTGCGTCACGCGTGTGAGTTGCAGCGCGGTGGTGGCGGCGAGCGCGAGTGCCCCGAAAATCGCGAAGGCGATGTGCTGGGGTTCGTAGTAGGCCAACGGAAGCCGCCCCTGCGGATGGGTGTCATCGACGGGCGGGGTGAGGTGCAAGGCCCGCGCAAGGGTGAGCGCGCCCCCGATGAACAGCCCGAGGCCCAGCGGCCACACCCGCACGAAGCTCACCGCCGCGAGTGTCATCAGCAGCAGGGATGTGCCAGCGAGCATCCGCGTGCTGAGGACCCGCCCCTGTACGAGTGTCGTCATGGGTTCACCTGCCGAAAGCCGTTCCATCGGTGCATCACTACCGAAGGGTAGCATACCGCGCGCGCGCGTGCTGTGGCAGAGCGAGTTCGCGCGGGCGATTCGTATCAAATTGAGTACAAACACGCCGAGGGAGGGGCGCAGGCGAGGCCTAGGTTAGCCCACGCCCGCAGCAATAGCGGTTGCTTAAGCGTATTTGCCCTCGGCCTTCAGCGATTCGTACGCGTCCTCGTCGAAGGCAATGGTCAGGGCGTGCGATTCGTCTGGCGTCCACGTGTCTGGGTCGGCGGGGGTTTGCTCGCGCGTCGCCAACTCGCGGACCTCGCCGGGGGTGTCGCCTTTGCCGTCGGGGAACCACACGTAGGGAATGCCGCGATCTACCGCGTAGCCGATTTGCGCGCCGAAGCGGGCATCGGTGCCGAATACCTCGCAGGCGACCCCGCGCGCGCGCAGCTTCCGCGCGATGTGTAGCGATTTGCCGCGCTGCTCTTCACTGACGAGCGCGATCAACACGCTCGATGGCGATTTGCGGCTGGCCTTCAGTAGCCCTTCGTTGAGCACAAGGCCGAGGATCCGTGTGATGCCCATGCTGACGCCGACGCCCGGCAACCGGGTGTTGCCCACACTTACGAGGTTGTCGTAGCGCCCGCCCGCAACGATGGTCGGGTATTTGGGGAAGTCGACGAACTTGGTTTCGACGACAGTGCCGGTGTAGTAGTCGAGGCCGCGCGCGATGCTCAAATCGGCGACGATGGGATTTTCGCCCTTGCCTGTGCTGCTGTTATCGAGGATGAAGCTGAGTTCGGCCAACCCTTCGTCTAGCAGGTCGTGCGTTACGCCAAGCGATTCGACGGCTGCGCGGATTTCGGCGGAATCCGCGCCGGTGATGCGCCCGATTTCCAGGCACTTATCGGCGTGCTCCGCGCTGAGGCCGACGGTCTCGGTGAGCATTTTGCGCACACCATCCTCGCCGATTTTGTCCAGCTTATCGACGGTGCGCAGGGTTTCGGTCACCGCGTCGATGCCGAGGCCCTGGTAAAAACCTTGCAGCAGCTTTCGATTGTTGATGTACAACCGCGCCGAGGGAATCGGCAGCACACGCAGAATATCGACGACGGTTTGCAGCACCTCGTAGTCGGCGTAGATGGGCAGCGACCCGCTATCGACGATGTCGATGTCGGCCTGTAAAAACTCGCGGAAGCGACCCTGGCCGGGGCGTTCGCCGCGCCACGCCTTCTGGATTTGGTAGCGCCGAAACGGGAACGACAGGCTGTTGAAGTTCTCGCTGACGTAACGCGCGAACGGCACCGTCATATCGAAGTGCAGGCCGATGTCCTTGGTTTCGCTGTCCTGCAAGCGGCTCAGTAGGTAGATTTCCTTGTCGGTTTCGCCTTTTTTCAGTAACACGTCCAGCGGCTCCACCGCGCGCGTTTCGATGGGCATGAAGCCGTACAACTCGAACTGCCGCTGAATCATCTCGACGAGGCGCAGTTCGACGAGCCGGTCCTCCGGTAGCCACTCCGGGTAACCACTAATAGAGGTCAACATGGCGGGGGTGTCCTCTCCCTTGGGTGTAAGCTCACGAAAGTGTGCCAAGCATAGGCGATTTGCCCGGCACTCGCCATGCCGATGTGCGGGTGCGTTTGTCGATGAAGGCCAACATGCCCCGCGCGTGAGAATTTGTTACCATCGAGAAAATTGAAGCGTAACTGGAACACCATGCCGCCAGGGTGCCAGTGCGGGCAAACAGGATTGTGTCCCTGCGATTGGCCGATGCTGGGTAGGGGCGCGCTTCTGCGCGCCCGCCAGGCATACCGAACCCTGCCGGTCGAGACAAGATGTTCTTGCCAAGCGAAAGGAAAAAGCTTCATGCAACGCATCATCAATGACCCCAACATGGTTGTGGAGGACTACCTCAAGGGCTTTGTGAGGGCACATCCACACCTCATCGCTGCCACCGAGAACGCGCGCGTGCTCAAATACAAAGGTGCCCCGGTCGCGGGCAAGGTCGGCGTGGTGACTGGCGGCGGCAGTGGCCACAAACCGGCCTTCGTCGGCTACATTGGCCGCAATATGTGCGATGCGGTCGCCGTGGGCGAAATTTTTTCGTCGCCGTCGGCGCAGGCCTTCTACGATGCCTTCAAAGCGGCGGATAGCGGCGCGGGCGTCGCGTGCCTGTACGGCAACTACGCTGGCGACAATATGAATGTGAAGCTCGCGCGCAAAATGGCGGAAAAAGACGGCATCCGGGTGGAGGTCGTCGTGGCGAACGACGATGTGCCCTCGGCCCCAGCAGGCCAGCGCGACGACCGACGGGGCGTAGCCGGTGAGGTGCTGATGTGGAAGGTCGGCGGCGCGAAGGCTGCGGCGGGCGGCTCACTCGATGAAGTCATCGCGGCGGCGCAAAAGGCCATCGATTACACCCGCAGCGTCGGCGTCGGCCTTACGCCGTGCACCATCCCGGCGGTGGGCAAGCCGAACTTCAGCATCGAAGCAGGCAAGATGGAAATGGGGATCGGCCACCACGGCGAACCCGGCGTCGAAGTGACCGACCTCAAGCCCGCCGACGACATCGCCCAGGCTATGCTGGACCTCATTCTGCCGGACCTGCCCTTCGAAAGCGGCGACGAAACCGTCGTACTCATCAGCGGGTTGGGCGCAACCCCCGTGATGGAGTTGTACATTCTGTTCAACAAAGTTGCCGAAATTATGGACGCGAAGGGCATCAGCATTTATCGGCCCTACGTCGGCAATTACTTCACCTCGTTGGAAATGATGGGCGCGACCGTCACGGTGATGAAGCTGGACGACGAACTGAAAACGCTCATCGATGCCGAGGCGGATTGCGTCGGCCTGACGCAGTTTTAGGGGCGGTTCTCATGGCGGAGTCTTTTCAGCAGAGTGAGGGGCGCGAGATTCTGCTCGCGCTCGTCAAAACCATCGACGGCCACGCGGCCTACCTCAGCGAACTCGATGGCGCGGTGGGCGATGGCGACCACGGCATCAACATGAACAAGGGCTTCAAGGCCTTTGCGGGCAAACTCGGCGACGGCCCGGTCGAACTCGCCGATGGCCTTGGCACGCTCGGTATGACGCTGCTGACGGACATCGGTGGGAGTATGGGGCCGTTGTACGGTACGCTGTTCAATGCGTTGGGCGAGGCCGCCGAAGGCAAAGACCCAATCGACCGCGCGGTGTTCGGGGCGATGCTGGCGCACGCCGTGGAAGAAGTCAGCGATATTGGCGGCGCGAAGGTCGGCGACAAAACGATGATGGATACGCTCATCCCGGCGCAAACCGCCTACGCCGAGGCTGTTACGGGTGGGGCATCCTTCGTCGATGCGCTCAGCGCGATGGCCGAGGCCGCGAAGGCCGGGTACGAATCGACGAAGGACATGCAGGCCAAAATCGGGCGCTCGGCGCGCTTGGGTGAGCGCTCGGTCGGGCATTTGGATGCAGGCGCGACATCGTGCTACCTGCTCCTCAGCGCGATGGCGACGGCTGTACAATCGAAACTGGCGTAACCCAAAATATAAGGGCGAGGGACGCGTAGACACTGGCCTCCGCCATGCGTTGTGCTGTGTCTACGCGCATCTCGCCCAACTGTGGGGTGCCCCTACCCCTCGGTGCGCGATGGCTTCAGCGGGCGCGGTGCAGTCGCCAGGCGAGGCCGAATACCACGCCCCCAAATGCGCAAGTGCAGGCGAATGCGCCGCGGTTGTTGCTCGTTACGGATGGCTTTGGCGTGTCGCCATGCGGTGGCCCGGGCTTCGCGCGCTTTTTGCTCGTGCTCGAAGGTGACGCGGTGGTAGTAGTAGTTCATGGGTCACATCTCCATTTGTCGAATCTGACCCCATCGTATGCCATGCACCCCGCAAACCGAACTGATTTAGCAATTGCGAAATGTTGTGGGCGTTAGGGCGCGCCGCTCTCGAAGATGTTCAGCAGGCTTTCGCCGCGCGCCGTCAGGCGGTAATACACGCGCTTGCCCTGCCGGTTTTTGCTGACCATATCGGCCTCGTGAAGCTGCTTAAGCTGCTGCGAAATCGCCCCTGGAGACATGTTCAGTTCCGCCGCAAGTTCGGTTGTGGTGGTGGGGCGGTTGAGGGCCAGCAGCAGCCGCGCACGGTGTTCGCCCAGCATCAATTGCAGCGCTGCCGAGGGTTCTGTCGAGCGAGTATCGCGCCAGTTGCCCGCACCTATCGACGGGTAGAACACGGCCAGCCCGGCCCATGTGTTTGGCTCGGCGGCGATTTTCGTGCGGTGGTTGAACAGCGACGGTACAAATATCAGCCCATCGCCATCGAGTGTCATCGAAAACTGCAAGCGAGACTCGTTGAAGACCATCTTATTGCCCGTCAGCGAGATACGCTCGTCGAGTTGCGCAATCATCTTCTCGTAGCCCTCGGCGGCCAACTGCCGCGAGCGCTGCATGACGTCGCTTTCCAGCACGGCGTGCATCTGCGACCAGTGCGGTTGCATCACCCGTTGCCAGTAGGTTTGCATCTCATCGACGACGCGGTCGCGCAGCAAGCGTGGGTTCTTCTCGTATTTGCGGATGTCGACCTCGGGGGGGTCCATCATCAACTGGAACTCGATGGACTCCTCGACGTCGCTCTCGGGCATGCTAGCGATAAACTGAAGTTCCTCGTGAAAGTTCGGCGATATCGGATACGGTGCGAATAAATCGGGCGTGCACTCCGGCGCGCCGCGCTGGAAGTCTGCCATGATCGGCAGGTCGACGCCATCGAGTGCCTCGTGCACGTACCGAATCCAACTGGCGTATTGTGCGTTGCTGCCGGGGTTGTAGTACACCTTGGCACTCCCCGAGAGCACTTCCAACGGGCTAATAATGAACCGCGTTTTGATCAGGGCCTCGGCTGTATACTGGACTTCTGGCATTGGTGGGTACCTCGCAACACTCGTTTGTCACTCAGCCTACACCATACGATACCGCACAATATCGCGCGAACGATTTCGCCAGCGCTAAATCGTCTCGTATTCGGTTGCGTCGTGGGGTGGCCTTACAGCGCGTGCGATAGGTCCTGCGGGGTGGTGTAGGGGCGCAGGCGAGGCTCCGTCGAGCCTCGCCCGCTACAATGTCGTTGCCGAGGGATGGGCGAGTCGCGCTTACGCCTCGGTTTCCGTCGGCACCGAAACCGCAGCCGTTGCGCTGTGGATGCCGCTTGCGCCATCGGGGCGCGGGTCGACAGTCTCGGTCGGTTGCAGGTCGCCGTTACCGTCGTAGCAGCGCACCTCGAAGGTCTGCGCGCCCTCGGTATCGGCAGGGAAGGCCCAATCGTAACGCCAGATGACCCACGTCGTATCGCTGAGGGGGTCGCGCAGTTGGGCGTCGGTCCACTCGCCGCCGTTGATGCGCACTTCCACGCGGGAGATGCTGCGCGCGCCCGCGATCGAAATGCCGCCCACCGGCACGTAGAACTGGCCGTCTTCCTCGTAAATGGCGTCGGTCGCGACGGTATCGATGACCGAGGAGGTCTTCATGATCGCCTCTTGCGACCAGCCACGACGCACCCAGTAGCCGCGCGGTTCGCCCTCTTCGGCCACCACTTCGATGCGGTCGATCCACTTCGGCTGCTTCATCCCGTAGCGGTCTGGGATATAAATGCGCAGCGGGAAGCCATTGCGCGACGGCAGCGGTTGGCCGTCCCAGTCGTAGGTGAACATGATGCGTTCATCGCTCGCGATGAGGTCCAGCGAAACATATTCGTCGAAGCCGTCGCCACCGCCGATGAGCAGGTGCGTCGCGCGCTCGTTGATTTCGAGGTCCGCGAGGACATCACGCACCGGCACGCCCGTCCAGCGGGTGGTGCTGATGAGGCGGCCACCGATACGATTCGAAATGCACTGGAGCGTCACGAACTGGTCGGTGGCCGGGTAGGCGCGCAGTTCATCCATCGTGAAGTTGCGATCTTCGGCGACGAGGCCGGTGAAGGGCTGCTCCCAGCCCGCCAGGTCG
>CAYSVE010000174.1:0-9533 GCA_964434365.1 uncultured Anaerolineaceae bacterium
GTTGCCGACCGAGATCTGCTCCTGCGTGATCCCGTTCTCCTCGCAGGCGGCGATAGTCGCGCCGTTGTCTCGCCTGTAGGGTACCCGTTTGATGAGCGTTTCCACCTTTTCGCGTGGGGTGATGATCCACGTATCCTTCGGTACTTTGCCGTAGTGGATAACCGGCATTTCGTCCAGCACGCCGGTCGATTTGAGATACGGCGCAATGAGCACAACATGCCGCGCACCTTGCTCTTCGGTGAGGTATTTGTGGACGAACAGCGCTGTGCCACCGAGGTCGACCAGGTCTTCGACGACGCCCACCACGCGGTCGGCCACGTCGATGCTAAGTGGTTGCACGATTTTCGGCGAATCGAGCGGTTGGCCGGGGCCAGCGTAGAACTGCACCCCCAAGGTGCCGAAGCGAATCGGCTTGATGTTTTTGTTGATGACCCAGCGCAAATGGTCGTGGAGGAGCACCCCCGGCAGCAACGCTCCCATCGTAATCATCACCGCATCGGTGATTTGCTGCTTTGTGCTGATGTTGTCGATCTGGTAGCGGTAGACCTGCCGCGCGATTTGCGTGACGATGTACGACTCCACGTGATCTGGAATGTACAAGAAGCGCAAATCGTCGAACGCTACGGGTACCCCCTGCGGGTTTTGCCAGAATGACGCATCGACCGATGCGGTATTTTCCTTAACATGATCGGAATAATTCTTCACAAAACACTCCGTTGTCGCAGAATTGCGAAAGGAATAATATGCGCAGCGCTGGATGAGTTGTAATAAGGAAAACCACCATGAGCTATACCGTTGAGAAACTCGCAGGATTGCCCGCTGTGATGGCCACACCGCGCGCCGACTTCAAGATGGAAACCGAGCAAGCGCCGCTCCAGGCCGATATTCGCACGGTGCTGGAAACCACCGACGAGCCGCTGTACTACATCATCAACTTTTTGCACACCCACCTCACCCTGGAAGACCTCATCAAGGGGTCGAGCGGTGGGGCGCGCAATCAGGCATCGCCGTGGCGGCACCCGATGATTCGTGGGATCATCTTCGTCACCGACGATGGAGCGACAAAACTGGCGGTCGAGGGCCTCAACAGCCCGGCCTACGGTAACCTGAATGCCCCACACTTCGGCACGCTCGACGACGCACTGGCCTACATCCGCGAGGCCGTCGTCGCCTAAAGTTCCGCCGTATCGAGAATAATGGTAACCGGGCCGTCGTTCAGTATCTCGACATGCATCATCGCGCCGAACGCCCCGGTTTCCACGCGTTCGACGCCCTCGGCCCGCAGGGCGTCGGCGTAGGCATCTACCAGGGGTGAAGCGACATCGGGCGGGGCCGCCCCCGTAAAGCTGGGGCGACGCCCTTTGCGGGCATCGGCGTACAGCGTAAATTGGCTGACGACCAACACCCCCCCACCGACATCGGTCACACTCAGGTTCATTTTCCCCGCGTCGTCCTCGAAGACGCGTAACCCGGCGGTTTTGCGCGCCAATAGCGCGGCCTCTGCTACACCGTCGCCGTGTGTGACCCCCACCAATGCCACGAAACCGTGATCTACCGCGCCGATGACCGCATCGTCGACCGTGACACTCCCGCGTGACACACGTTGCAAAACAACGCGCATGTTAGGGCGTGTCCTCTTCGACGCCCTCGACCTGCTGCATGATGCGCAGATGTGCCTGCCAGTGGTGCAAAAAGTACATCTGTAGCGCACGTTCGACGGTAAGCGGCTCTTTGATGCCGGGGTGATGCACATCCGCCGTGAAGCGGTCCATGGGGAGGCTTTCGATAAATTCGATGATCTGCGCTTGCTTGCGCGCGATACCCGCCAACGAGACATCGACGAGGCGGCGCTGGAAAACCCAGCGCAGCAGCTGGTCTACGGCTTCGACGACGAAAGCCGGGATGCGAATGTAGAAGCCGTTCACCGACGCATTGAGTAGCCATAAGCCGGCGGCATCGGCGGTGGCGAGGTGCGCCAACGTGGTGGCCAACGAATCGCCCTCGTAGCGCGGGGTGTAGTGATGTCCTTCGGGCACGCCCTCGGCGAGCGCCGCTACAGCGCGCCGCACCTGTTTGATCGCGTCGATCAACGCGGTGCGTTCCTCGGGGCCGTCGAGGTAAATGAAGTTGGCTTCTGCTTCGTTCATGATGAATTGGTCCGCAAACAAAAAAGGCTTTTTCTTCCCTCTGCTCTGATGGTACGGCTTTCGCCGGGAGGCGTCAACCAAAGTGTGTTTCACAGAGCGGAATTTCGCGTGAAGTGTCGCCACACGACCCATGAGCAATGCCGCAGTTCGCGTTGCGGCGGTGGGCGATGGTCTGGTACAGTTTGGCGCGTGCACAGGAGGGATTGCTTGTGAATCGAATCGATGTGGTGCGGCCCGATGCCCCCGAACTCGCAGCACCCGGTGAGTATGCCATCGGCGTGCGGACGTTGCATCTCGTCAACCCGGACGGGTTGGATGTGGTGAACAACGCCGAGGGTGAGCCGCTACAAACCTACGACCGCCCGGTGACGGTCGAGGTGTGGTACCCGGCGGCTGTTGCCGAAGGCGCAACGCCGACGCCGTACAACAATGTGCTCATGCGCGACGGTAAAACCCGCGCGACGCTCTACGGCGCTGCTGTGCGCGCTGCCGATCCCCTCAGCGCCGATGGGCCGTTCCCGCTGATTATCATCAGCCACGGGTACCCTGGTAATCGCTATTTGATGAGCCACTTTGGCGAAAACCTTGCCACTAAGGGCTATGTGACGGTCGCCCTCGACCACAAGGACAGCACCTACGACGATCAGGGGGCATTTGGCAGCACATTGCTGAACCGTCCGCTGGATCAACTGTTTGTGCTGAACGAAATGGCGCGCCTCGGTGCCGAAGCGAGCAGCTTCCTCAACGGCATTGTCGACACCAACACGACCGGTATCATCGGCTACAGCATGGGTGGGTACGGCGCGCTGAATGTCATCGGCGGCGGTTTCGTGGACCCGGCCACCCTCCAACTCGACATACTGCCAGCGAACGGCAGCCTCGCGATGCGGAGCTTCGGCACCCCGGCGTACGAGGCGACCCTCGATGACCGTGTGAAGGCCGCCATCGCGATTGGGCCGTGGGGCATGAACTTCGGCTTTTGGAGTGCGGAAACACTCCAGGGCATCGCAACGCCGCTGATGCTTATGGCCGGTAGCGCAGACGACATTTCGGAATACCCGTTCATCGTGGATATTTTCGACTTCTCGGTGAATGCCGAACGCTACCTGCTCACCTTCGATAACGCGAATCACAATGCTGCTGCGCCCATCGGCGCGCCTAACGAAGTGATCGCGAGTGGCGACTTCGCCGCCTTCCAAGGCTACGCCGACGCCGTGTGGGACAACACCCGCATGAACAACATCGCGCAGCACTTCGCGACGGCGTTTATGGGCAAATACCTCTACGGCAATGATGATCTCGGCACGTACCTCGATGTGGCCGTGGGCGATGCCAACGACGGCGTGTACAGCACCGACGAGGATGGCACCTTCACCGAGGCGCACACCTATTGGCCGGGCTTCGAGGCGCGGACGGCGAAGGGCCTCTCGTTGCGGTACGCGCCCGCCGCGGACTGATGGACTGCCGGGCGAAGTGCGTATCCGCGCCTGTGGGCTACCCAATCACATGATTTGGCTGAGGTGCTTTGTACGGTGCCGAGGTGTACCGCTCCGGGTCGACGTGCAGAAATTCCTCCGCACGGGCGAGGGTTTGCGGCTCGTCGGGATAGGTTTCGGCCATCCACATATTGAAACAGTGCACCATCATTCGTGCCTGCTTAAACTCCTCGATGACCATCACCGCCGTGGGGCCACACCGCTCGATGAAGTGTTGGGCCTCCCAAGCAGGGAACAGCCGCTCGGTATCGATGGGCAGCTTGCGGTGCGCGGTAACGTGCCAGCCGTCCGCGTCGCCGTCCAAAATCATATAGCTGCTGACGTGTTCACCGGTCACGGGGACGCCCACCGGCCCCGGGTTGATGATGTGATATGCCCCGACGTGACGGTTCATGGCGATGTGGGTATGCCCGCAGAAAATCGTCGTGGCGCGGGCGTTTTGTAGATAGCTTAGCGCCGTGGCGTCCGGCGTGAACTGCGCCGGATAAAGTGGTATCCACGGGTCGTTGGGGATGCCGTGGCACAGGTGCACATCGGGGGCATCAGGGTAGAGCAGCAACAGGTCATCGGGCAGGCCCGCCACCACGTAGTGCCAATCGGCCAGTTGATCGTGCAGCCAGCCGAGTAGCGTGTAACGCCCCCACGAGGCCGGGCGACGCGGTGGGTTCGCGTTGATGCTGTAGAACTCGTTGTTGCCACGGATGATCGTCCAGCGGTATTCGGTGGCGATTTGCAGCACCTCCGCCGAAAACGGCCCCCAGTTGACCAAATCTCCAGCGACAACGACATGGTCTGGCGCGAACTGTTTCATATCGGCCATCACGCTTTCGAGGGCGGGCAGGTGGCCATGAATATCGGCAAGGAGTGCGATGCGCGTCATGGGCGTTTAGTCCACACGGAAGCGGTAACGCTGAATTTGCGTGCGCGTTTCGTTGACAGTGACGATAGCATAGCCGGGGTCGCCGTCCAGCGCTTCGATCGTGTCCGGTTGGCCGGGCCAGGTGTGGAACTGTCGCCATGTGCTGGGCACACAACTGTACAAAACGCCATCCTGCAAAAACTCGATGTGCTGGTGCACATGCCCATGAAACACCCCACGCACCCGCGCCGCGACCGGCTTCAGCACCTCGTGGAGCGCTGCGCCGTTCGTGGTACGCATGAACTCGTCGTACCACGCGCTATCCCCTGTGGGCAAAATGTGATGATGTACCGCAATCACCAGTGGCCTGTCGCCGCTGTTTGCGATGACACCCGCCAGCCAATCCAACTCCGCTGGCGGAATGTATCCGCGCGGCACTTCGACGCCGGGGCCATTGCTATCCAGGCAGATGATTTGCACGCCGTTGCGCTCGAATGTGTGGTAGTAGAGGTCATCGGCGGGGGTTTTGCCCATCAACAGGGTTTGCGTCAGTGCGATGTCGTCGTGGTTGCCAGGGAGATACACCACCGGTGCCTTAAAGGCCGCAAACACCTCCTTGATGCGCGGATACAATTCGTCGATGGGGTCCAGTGCAATATCGCCCGTATGCAAGATGAAGTCGGGCGTGAAGGGCAGGCTATTCACCTGCTCGATGATCGCGAGTGCGCCTTTTGCGGGGGCGTAGCGGGCCTGCTCTGGTGAAAAAGACGGGTCCTCGGTGAAGTGGGTATCGCTGATGTGTACGAACCGCAGCATCGTGTGTGTGGGCCTCCGTTTGGTGATGAGTGGTTATTACGACCGGGACAGTTTACCGCAGGGATGCGGCACGGCGGAAGGCGCGAGGGCGAACTATAACGACAATCCATAACGATAGTCGATGCATAAAGCCTCCGTGATATTTCTTTTACTTTTTGTGGGCTATGTGCTGTCAAAATGGTTTGTATAATGGTTGTGTCCCGTAATACTAACTAAGGATACTGTATGTTGCGTCGCGTGCTGCTCCTCATTGCCCTTCTCTCCACAGTGATTACTGTATTTGTCACGCTCACCTACGCCAACTGCGATGAAAACGGTAGCTCCGTCAACTGCGATGCTACCGACCCCGATGGGTACTCGAATACCTCCGGCGGACTGGATGTAACCGTCGAAGACGGGGCTACCGTCAATAGTGATTCCGGTTTGCCCGCTATCGAAGTGGGCGATAACAACACTGTCACCGTCGAAGAAGGCGGCACCGTCGACACTGTGACGAGCAACGGTGCTGATGGCATCGTTGCGGGTGACAACAACGGTGATACCACCAACCAGACGCCCGGCATCGTCAACAATGGGACGATCGACGCGGTGACGGACGGCATCGACGCCGGAGACAACAATGTGATTGTCAACAATGGCGATATCACCACTGCTGACGGTGAAATCGGTGAAGGCATCGAGGTCGATGGCGGCAACATTGTCACGAACAACGGCGATATCGACGCCGACGACCGGGGCATTCAATCATCGGCAGGTGGGAACACCGTCACCAACAGCGAAACCGGCACCATCGAAGCGGGCGGCGAGGGTGTGGAAGTCGAAGGTGACAACAACACTGTCAATAACGACGGCACCATCACGAGTGGGCGCGACGGCATTCTCGTCGATATTCCTGTAGACGGCGACCCCATCACCAACAACACCGTTACGAACACCGGCACCATCAACGCGAACGGGGTTGAATCCGAGGGTATCGAAGTGGAGGGCGGTAACAGTCGCGTCGAGAACAGCGGCGACATCAACGCCGGGCGCGATGGTGTGGCCTTCGACGACAACGACCAGAATTCAAACGAAAACAGCAACAACACCGTCGTCAATGCCGAGGGGGGCAGCATCAGTGGGGGCGATGATGGCATCGACGCCGAGACCCCCAACACCACCGTCGAAAACAGCGGCAGCGTCACCGGCGGGCAGGACGGCGTAAAAATTACGACAGGAAACGTCACGAATACGAGCACCGGCAGCATCGAAGGCGACAACATCGGTGTGGTGATGACCTCCGGTTCGATCGTCAACGAGGGCGGCGTCACAGGGACGGTCGCCGCGGTGAGCAGCGACGGTGAAACCGACGTAACGAACAGCGCCGGAGCAAGCATCGACGGGAATGTTGAGGTGGGCAGTGGCACGGTGTCGAATGACGGCAGCATCACGGGGGATGTGAGCAGCGACGGTGAAACCGACGTAACGAACAGCGCCGGGGCGAGCATCGACGGGAATGTGGAAGTCGGCAGTGGCACGGTGGCGAATGACGGCACCATCGCAGGTGGTGTGATGGGTGCGGGCGATACCGATGTGATGAACACCGGCACTATCGAAGGCGAGACCGGCATCGTCGGGGGGGATGGCGCGCAGAACGTGACGAGTACGGGCACCATCACCGGCACGAATGGCGTCGCGCTCGATCTGTTGGGCGATGACGATACGGTCATCATCGACGATAGCATCGTGAACGGCCTCATCGATGGGGGTGCCGGTGAGGGCGACATCCTCATCATCAATGTTGCGCCGGGGTCTTGCGAGGTGACGGGTAGCGAGCGTCGCGACGCGCAGGACGCGCTCGGCAGTGGTACGGGGAGCTTCAGTGCGTTGGGACGCGACTACAGTTGGACCAACTTCGAAGATGTGGGGGGTGTCATCGGTAGCGGCGATTGTGGGCAAACGGTGATTATCCGCACGAACCGCATCAACGCGAGCGATATGGCCGCCCCGGTGGCAGGCTTCTGTGGTGCCGATGGCGCGGTGGAACTGTATGCCGTCAGTGGTGGAACGGGCAACCTGGCGGTGTTTGCCTCGGCGCAAGAGATCGACGCGGCCTTGGCCACCGGTGGCAGTAGCATCGCTGGCAAGGACGCGTTCGCGTTGGTCGCGCTCGATGGTGATACGCTACAAATGCAGGGGCCGGGTGGCTACACCTACGACTTCGATGCAGAGCGCTGTTAGGTTACGCGGATAGAAGCACGCATGGGCGCAGTGATATGTCTGCTCGCCCCGCCACGCCCACCGTGAGTTAAGTTGTGTGGGGGAACACACCCCCCGCCCGTTAGGCGGGTTGCAGTGTCCGCGATGCCAACGTCAGTGTGAGTTCCCTGGCAATCTCCTCGGTGGCGACGGCAATGCGCGCCTCGTAGGCGACATCGGGGTGGAACCCTTCGCACTCGCGCACGAGTATTTCCGCCGCATCGTGGAGGGCATCCTCCAAGGTGGGGAGGACGAGGGTCGCAATCAGGTCGTCGCGCAGGTTGCGTTCGTCTTTCGTTTGGGTGTACATGGCATCGCCTCCGCATAACTTTCTTATCTTCAGTGTATGCGGGTTACGGGGTTAAGTGGGGGCCTTCGTGACGAACGTCACGAGGAATGATGACATCGTCGGCGAATTTACCTCTTTGGGACGGCGTTCGCTTTTTTTAATGTGCCGCTAAGCGATATAATACGCTTCGAAAGTTATACACCGCCAATAAGAAAAAACGATATAAGGGGAACGCTGATGGCGCGTAAGGCATGGGTTTTAGTGGGGGCGTTATGCCTCGCAGTGGCAACGATGTGGGTTATTGTGCCGGTTGGGGCACAGTGCGATGCCGGTGGTAACTGCACCGGTGATGACACCGACGGCTTTTCCGGCTCCACGAATAGCGTAACGGTCAACGAGGGGGCCAGCGTTTCCAACGACGGTGGCGACGCCGTGAATGTCAACAACAATCCGGTTTCCAACGGCAATACCGACACGACCGTGACCAACAACGGCAGCGTCGAGGCAACGGGCGGCGACAGCGGTACCGATGCCATCGAAGTGATCAACAGTGGCACGGGCGACGTGACCATCGACAATAATGGCACTGCCGATAGCGAAAACGGTGACGCCCTGCGCGCCGAAAACAGCCTTGGCGGCGGCGACATCACGGTGAACAACAACGGCGACATCAGCGGTGGCGACAACGGCATCAACGTCGACAGCTCGGTGTTGGGTGGCGAAACCACGGTGGACAACAACGCCGACATCACGGTGAACGTGACCAGCCCGGATGAGGACTTTAATGCGGGTATTTCGTCGGTGGGCTTCAGCGGCAACGACATCGATAGCAGTGGCGACGTGAACGTGACGGGTGGCAACGTGCTGCCGAACGCCAGCAATCCCTTCGGCGAGGTGAGTGTGGGTGTCGCGGGGGGGGCGGCCACTGGCACGAGTGATACGAATGTCTCGGGTGACGTAACGGTAACCGGCAGCCCGGTGAGTGTGGGTGTCGCGAATGGGTCGAGCACCGGGAGTGCCAGCACCGATGTGAGTGGTGAGGTGAACACCAGTGGTTCGGTAAACAGCGCGGGTGTGGCGACCGTCGGCAGCACGGGCGCGGAAACGACCGTCGAGGGTGACATCACGGTGAACGCGACGGCAGGTGCGGCTGCGGGTATCGGCTCCTCGTCGACGACCGGCGAAAGCAACGTTACGAATAACGGCGATATCACCGCGACGGGTGGTGCGGGGTCGTTCGGTATTGCGGTGCTCGGCGATGGCACGACGACGAACACCGGCAACATCACAGCGGATGTTGGTTTCGCGACGGACTCCGCCGAGGTGGAAGCCGTCTTCGACCTTATTCCGTTGGACGGCGCACCGGCCTCGCCGGGCACAAGCTCCAACCAGACGTTTACGACCAGTGGTGATGTGACGGGCACGAGTGGTGTCGCCATTACGACGGGTGCAGGTGACGACACGGTGAACATCGAGGATGGCGCGACCATCAACGGCCTTATCGACGGCGGCGCGGACACCGACGTACTCAACATCGATGGTGGTGAGGCCTGCGAAGGTGACACCTTCACCGACAGCTCCGGCTTCGATCTTTACTTCACCAACACGCTGAGGCCCCACAACCAGGGGATGCTGATCTACGGGGAGCTCAGCCTCACGCTGCCGCCCAAGAGGCCGGAGATCAAGGT
>CAYSVE010000175.1:0-9519 GCA_964434365.1 uncultured Anaerolineaceae bacterium
GAGGAACACGCTGTACCCGAGTGCGCTGTAGGCCGCCAGCACGCCGAGGGCTGTTTTTTCGTCGCCGTAGAGGGCCATTGCCGCGCGGAAGGCGCACGCCGCTGCTAACATGCCAAACAGGGCCGATGACGCCCGTAGCAATATCGGGTGCCGCCCGCTGAGCGCGTTCCACCCACCCAGCAGCAAGCCGTACAGCGGCGGCCAGTCAGTCGGTTGCCATGCGATGATCTCTGCTGGGGAGCCGTAGCTGCGCATCGCAGTTCGTACCTCATCCTCATCGAACGTGATTTGGTCCCATAGCAGGGTTCGGCTCAGTAGAAGTGCCAGCAAAAGCGGCACGGCAAGGTATCGGAGCATGAATAGTCTGCACTCGTCTGTAGGCATGATCGCGCCCTATCCTATGCACAGCGGTCACGCGGCGCAATGTCTAACTAAGCTCTGTCGTGAGTGCGAGGGGGCTTTCTGCTATGCTTGGAAATCCGATTGGCCGATGATTCAGGAGAGTGAGCTGTGGCGAACTACCCCGCCAAATTGCAGGAAGTGCTGGAAGACTTCGACTTTATTACCGACCGCATGGAGCGCACCGAGTACCTCATCGAACTTGCCGACCGCTTTGCGGAAAAACGCGTGCCCGAGGCGATTGCCGCGCAACCCTACGATGAGGGGTATCGTGTGCCGCACTGCGAATCGGACGCGTTTGTGTGGGCAGAGGACAACGAAGACGGCACGCTGAAGTTTTACTTCGATGTGCTAAACCCGCAGGGCCTTAGCGCGATGGCGATGAGCGTTGTCATCGATGACACGATGAGTGGTGCGCCGTTGGAAGAGGTTGCGGAAGTTTCGCCGGATATTGTGTTTAAGCTCTTCGGGAAGGACATCAGCATGGGCAAGGGCCAAGGGCTGATGGGCATCGTCGCGATGGCACAGCATGCCGCCCTCAAAAAGCTAGGGCGGCTGTAACGGCACCCGAGGGCTAGACCACGCTAGTGATGAGCCTGGCGCGGTATTCTGCGATTATGCGCAGGGCATCCACCTGTGGTGTGCCCTGTGGCACCGCGTCGAATAGGTCGGCATATTTGTTGTCGCCGGTGTTCAGGTAGCGCTCTAGCTGGCCAAAGGCTTGCGCCTGAGCGCGCAGGTCGATTTCGTGGTTGAGGATGGTCGCCATTTCGCGCATGATGGCGATCTCGGTATCGCTCCATTGGCGGGGGGCATCGTCGACGGTGCAAAATGTGCCGATGTTGTGACCCTTCGTTTGCAAAGGCATCCCCAGGTAGCCGATGACGCCGGATTCTGCGATAGCGACATCTTCGCGCAGAAGATCATGGATGCGCACGTCGTTGACGATGAGCGGTTGGCCGCTGCCGATGACATGCTTGCACGGTGCCGCCTCCACCGGGTAGCGGTCGACGTCCTCTTCCTCCTCATACGACGTCACGAAGCTCTTCACAATCTCATGCTGGTCGGAGATCATGTTGAGCGATGTGTAAGGTGTGCCAAGTACCCGCCCGGCAAATTCCGTAAAGCGGTCGAAAATCGTTTCGCGTTTGTCGTCTAACAGGGCCAGTTCTCGCAACACAGCTAACCGATTGGCGTTACGCAATACACTGATATAGTCGTCCATGGTGGGTAAATCTCACTACATTGATTTACCAGGCATTATAGCATGTTGCCGCAAGGCTGCCGCAACGAAAATCGTAAAGGTTTCTTCGGTTACTGCGGCTGTTGCGCAGGCGTGTAGTTCACCACAAAGGTGCGCAACAGCCTAAGTGCGTGCGATACAGCCACACCCTCACACAGGGCATCGAATAGCACGGTGTATTTGTCTTCACAGGTCGATAGGTATTCCTGCAATGTGTTATGGAGCAGAGCTTGTATCCGCATGTTGATCTCGGTGTTCACAACTTTGCTGAATTCCGTCAGAAGTTCGTGCTCTTCATGCGTCCACTGGCGTGGCTGGTGATCGATCGCACACAGCGACCCCAGGTTGTGGCCATTGGGGCTAAGTGGAACCCCCAAATAGCTAATGACCCTGAGGGCGGGTATGGCGAGGTTCTCGTTCACCAGCGGGTGCTTGGTGGCATCCTCGATGATGAGCGGCTCACCCGTTGTTACCACATGCTGGCAAAACGAGTGACTCAGGGGGGTGCGCTGCCGGGTCTTCCACGGCTCGGGCAGGCCATGTTCCCCAGTGAAAAACTGATAATCGCCCGAGACGATGGAGACCAAAGAAACCGGTACAGGCAAAACGACGCTTACCAGGGCAACGAGACGGTCGAAAAGGTGGTCTTTGTGACGGTCTATCAGCGCCAGGTCACGTATAATGTCCAGGCGATCCATATAGTAGCGAATATCGCGTTGAGTCCGCATAGCTCCCACACTCCTTTGTGATGTTATGTTTCGCAATATTACACGACAAGTGCCAAAAAAAACACCGCATCAGCATCACCAATTGCCGATGCGGTCACAAATAGCCTAGGCTTCTGGCAGGTACTCGGCACGGAAGGCGCGAATGGCAGCCAGGGCTTCCTGGTGTGTCATACCCGGTGTGACAGACGCAAATAGGGTTTCGTACTTTCCGTCGGCACTCTTCAGGTATTCCGCAAGCTTGCCCCAACCGTGGGCGTCGGCGCGGAGGTCCATCTCGCGGTTCATAATGTCCGCTAGTTCGCGCATGATTTCGATTTCAAGGTCGGTCCACTGGTGCGGTTGGTTGTCGATGACACAGAACGACCCCAGGTTGCGGCCCTCGGCACGCAGGGGCATCCCCAGGTAACCGATGACATCGAGGTCACGAATGGCGAGGTTGGTGCGCAGTTCGTCGTTGTGGCGTGCGTCGTCGACGATAAGCGGTTGCCCGGTACCCACCACATGCTGGCAAAACGAGTGGCTCAGCGGGGTGCGACGCTCGGTCTTCCAGGGTTCCGCCATACCATACTCGCTTTTGAAGAATTGATGATCGCCCGCAACCATCGAGATGAGCGATACGGGCACGCCGATGATGCGTGTGGCGAGTTCGGTGAAGCGGTCGAAAACCGTTTCGCGATTTGGGTCCAGCAAGGCAAGCTCACGAAGGACTTGCAGGCGGTTCAAATCGCGAAGGACATTGTTGAATCTTGCGGTCATTGGCTCTTCCTATGATTTTGTTTCGGATTATTACGCAGCATACGCCTAATGATCGTTATCCACAAGTATAATCTCTGTAAATTTAACTTGGATTTAATAACTATGACTTGAAGGAAGTATACGCCCGTAAAATTAGGACTATACTTGCGGAATATCAAAGTTATGTTAGGGGTTATAGCGAGTCTATACGTTCTTTATGTTTAACGCACATAGAGTGCAAAGCCGTAAGACTTAAAGCTCACTGCAATCCCACATAAAGCCACAGCGTGGACAGCGAACTTTGCATGCGAGTTTGTAGGTGGGGGTATTGCAAGCTGGGCAAACCGTGCTGAGGGTGTAGTTGGTTGGTGGGGGTATCGGTTTGCGGTCGGTGATGTTGGGTAGTTTGGGTGGGGTTGGTTTTTTCATCGGTGTGTGGGTTGATGTGAGAGGCGACGGTCGGAATCGAACCGACGATCGGGCATTTGCAGTGCCCTGCCTTACCACTTGGCCACGTCGCCACACTAGTGCAGAGTATACAAACCCTGTGCAAGGCTGGCAAGGCTCCATCTTGCATAAGGTTGCAAAAGCGGTCACAATAGGGGCATTATGAGCGACGCATTAGACCCCAAAGAGCCAGCCGACGATCTGCGCGACGATCTGCGCTTCGCCCCACCAATAGGCGAGGATAGCACCGACGACTCACCGGAGCCGGACACTGCCGAGTCCGCTGCTGCCGATGTCGATATGATGCCCGACGCACCCGCCTTGGCCGATGAAGAAGTGGCCACCGAAGCGCCCGCAGCCATCGAGGATGATGCACCCGCCATTGCGGACGCAGGCGATGAAGAACGACCTTCATCGGTTGTAAGCTCGTTGGACGACGAAGACCTCGCTGCCGAGATGGATGCCCTCGCCGCCGAAATGGCCGACCTTGGCAATTTGAACCCCTTCGCCGCCGATGGTCAGACATTGGAGCGCGATTGGCTGCCGAACCCACGCCCACCGCTCGATATCGATGCGGCGTTGGCTTCCATCACCACGCTGGAGGAGGTCGTTGCTCAGGAAGAGGCCGCTGAGCAGGCCGAAGCCGAATCTCAGGCGGCGCGGCGTCAGCGTATCATCGAGCGCGAGCGCCATGTAGACGCCCTGGCCGCAGACCCCTTCCCACAACCCAGGCCACTGGCTGCACGTCGTGGTAGCGCGGTGAGTATTATCACCGGGGCCGGGCTGTTGCTGGCCGGGGGGGGCCTCACATACCTCAACACGAGTGGAAGTTTGCCGGGTGTGGGTGTGGTGGGGCTAGTCGCCGTCGGCGCAATTTGCGTGCTGCTGCTCTGGATGGCATCGGCGCGCTGGGTGCAAGGGGGCTTATTCGCTGTGCTGGCCGCCGGGTTGACGATCGGTGGTGGTGTGTTGGCGAATGGATTGCCCGGTGCCCTGCCACAAAACTGGCCGATGATGCTGGTCGGCCCGGCGCTTGCGCTGATACTCACCGGGCTGCTGGCGCGCCCGCGCAATTTGCGGGCGATATGGCCGGGTTTTGCGCTGGTTGTGGCCGCGCTGACGGGCCTGGCCGTCACCAAGGGCTATGTCCGCGCAGATATTCTCGATGCGATGCGTCTGGTGTGGCCGCTGGTCGCGCTGGCGGTGGTCGTGTTGCTTCTGTTGCCCTTGTTCGGGCGCCGAACCACCAACTAACCCGCACGGCTTCATGAAGACCGCGCATACACTTGCACTGGCCCATCTTCGAAGGCCAACGTGTACCCCCGAGAATCGAGATAACCGTTCTGCCGAAGCTGTTCGAGCAGCCCATACGTCGCCACCGTTGGGTCGAACACGATGTAATCTGGTTGGAGCATGTCCCACGCCTCCTCGCGCGTTTCGAAGCGTGCCCGCGCCGCCGTCGAAATTTCGGTGGAAATCGGCGAGGCGAAGTCATACTCGTGCAGCCAGATGAAATACATATTCTCTGCGAGCACCGTGGCATCGGTCGGGGCGTTTTCCAGTAACCATTCGGCTGCTGGTATTGGCTGTGGACGCAGTGGGCTGGTGTAACGGAGCGGTCCAGACAGCGTGAATGCCAGGTTCACCACCAGCACCATCGCGACGCCCACATGCCACCGTGGAAAATTCGCGAAAACGCCGCGCAGCATCCCTGCGATCAGCAAGCCGTACAGGGGCACGATCGGTACCGGGTAGTGGTCCCACGCGGAACTCGCCAGGAACCCTAGCGCAATGTGCAACAGTATTACCGAGAGTGCCAACGAGCGTTCGACAAGGTTTCGGGTGAACGCCCAACCGAGCGCCAGCACGATCAACAGAAACTCATAAGGCGACGTTTCGGCGACGGTGCGGGCATGTTTGAACGCCGCATAGGCAATCGCTAGCAGGCCGCGCGGCGTGCGCGATTGCCGTGTGGTGATAACCCCCTCCCATTGAGGAAGCAGTTGCAGCAGAAACACGCTCCCACCGCCAAGCATTCCGCCCAATGCGAATAACCACACACCACGCGTCGGCGTGTATTGGCCCTTATACGCCTGTACGATGTAACGTGGTCCGTACAGCCCAAGTGCGAGCATCACACCGAAGAGAGTCGCGTGGTAGTGCGCGAACCACCCCCAACCGACGAACAACCCCGCCAGCAGATGAAACGCCGCCCGATCGTGTTTGATGGCGACGCTATACGCCCACAGCCCGGCGGCTATCGCTAATCCCAGGCCGATGTCGTGGCGAAGCTGCAAGCCCGTCACGAGTACTGCGCTGCTGAGCATCGTCGCGACCGCTGTCCAGGCCGTGGCGCGGTCGTAGAGGTTGCGCGCGGCCAGGGCCGTAACCACAATGACGAGAACGCTCACCCCCAGGTTGAACACCCGGCCCTCCCAGAAGCCGACCCCAACCAGCCGGAACCACCCCGCCATCGGCAGGTAGTAGTAGTGCACATCGTGCCCGCCGAAGGCCATGATCCAATCGGAGAAGCGCCCTGTCTCCAACAAGCTGACCGGCCAGCCCAGCACCCACCCCTCGTCGGTAACCTGCCAGTTCGGGTAAGCAGCGAGGGCACGCGCCCGCACGAGCAGTACGATCGGCGCGATGAGTGCCAGCGGCCAACCGGGCACCGGGGGGGTATCTGCCGGGCTGAGTGTGAAAAACGCCAGCGCAAACGCCCCCGCGAGGCACAGCCCATACACGCCATAGACGAGTTCTGGCCGCAGTTCCAGGCCAAAGCCGAACAGCACGAGCAATCCTACCCCGGCGACGACCCACCGCAGACGCCCAAAGCGGGCGCGCAGCGCCTCGAGGCGGTTGGGGGTGCCCCACCACGCCAGGCCGATAACAACCAGTGCAACGACCGTCATCCCTGCCGCGAGCGCACGAAACGCCGTCGAATTTCCAGCATCGGGCAACGCAAGGTACCACCCCGTCACCACGAAGGCGATGAGGTAAGCCCCCGCCAACGCTCTCCAAGCACGGGTCATGTGTGGCGAACCCGTATGTGTTCCAACATTTCGATCGTTTCGCGCACCATCGTCGCGTGGTCGAACTTCTCCAATCCGGCGGAAGGCTCGAACTCAGCGCGCCGTTGGAAGACCTCGGCGATGGTCGTACGTAGCGCAGTGGGGTTGCCGTAGGGTACGAGCATCCCGTTTATGCCGTGCTGGACGACCTCTGGATTGCCGCCTTTGTGGCTCGCGATGACGGGCGTCCCTGCGCGTAGGCTTTCCAGCAATACATGGCTGAGGCCCTCGTAGCCGCTGTACAACGCCGTGAAGTCGGCAGCACGCATGTAGAGCGGCACTTGCTCATGCGGCACGCGCCCCAAAAATGTCACCCGGTCGGCGACGCCGCGTTCGGCTGCGAAACCTTCGAGCTTATCGCGCATGGTGCCATCCCCTGCGATGACGAGGCGCACACCAGGTAGGTCGCTCAGCACGTAGATGAGGTCATCCACGCCCTTCCACTGCACCAGACGCCCCACGAACAGCAACGTCGGCGCGGTCGGGTGTAGGCCGAGTTGGGCGCGTGCTTCCACCTGCGATGCAGCGGGCAGTTCGGCGGGGGGCAGGGCGTTGTAGATCACACGGACGCGCGGCGGCAACACCTGCCAACCGATCACCATTTTTCGCAGGTATTGGCTAGGCACGATGACGCCATCGGCCCGCTTGACCTCGCGTTTGCGCGCACGTTTTTGCAGGCGCACGGCGGGCCAGTAGTGTCGTATCTGGAAGGTGTCGATGTCGGTGTCGGGTGGGACCCACCCTTCGCGCACGGCGCGCTCCCATGCCTGGTCGCCGACAATTTTCAGCACGGTTGGGCGGCGCGGCCCAATAAGCGGTAGTGCGAGCGTGTGCTTATAAATGACCTGGGCCCAGCGCACAAGGGGTAGCGAGGCGCGGGCATATGCCCACTGACGCAACGGTGTTCGTGTGCGGGGCACGCGCGTCACTGGGTACGGGTAGCCGTCGGTCGGTGCGTCGCCGTACGTCAACACATGGACGTCGAAGCCTGCGTTTTCCAAATGCGGCAGAATATCGTACAGGTAGGTGGCTGGGCCGCCGCTCTCTGGGTGGAAGATGCCGGTGGCGATGAGTAGACGCGTCATAGTTTTGGGAGAAACCTCTCGGACATCGACTGCGAGTATAGCTCACCCACAGGCCAGACCAAGTGGAAAACCGTACAGATGGCTTTTCGGGCTACGAGTCGGCCTCAACAGGTTGCAACGCCTTGATTGCCAGGGTTCCCTCCGGGCTGGTATACACGGTATCCAGGGTGTGCGTGCCTTCGGCGAGGTCGATGCCGGTGCCGAAAAAGATACGGTTATTTTCGTAGGGGTCTTCGTTGAGGATGATGACGTAGACCGGGTAAATCGACGGATCATCGTAGTTTAGCTCGGTGTTATCCCAGTAAATCGGGGCATCCACAAAGCCGTTATTCATGAACATGTGGTAGCCGAAAACGGCCCGGGTTTGAATGACCGGGATGATCGGCTCCACATTATCGGTGATGTCCAACAACGCCAGCGATGTGACCTCGGCTTCGGGCAGGTAGCCGGTGCGCCAGTGGATATACAGTGTGCCGATGGCCACATGATAGATCATCGTGCCGAGTGCAAAGGCCGTCACAGCGATGTAGTAAACGCGCCGTGGCAACACCGAGGCTAACCCCGCCGCCTGCCACATCACGTACAGGGGGGCCAACCACACCCAGATGCGCGTGCGCGGGAGCACCTGCTGTAGAAAAAACAACGGCGCGATCCACAGCACAGTGGAAACGATGAGCGGCACCCGCTCACGGCTGAGGCGCTCGCCCCATGTCGCGCCGAGGATCGCCAGCAGTGCGAAAAGCGCACCCACACGAATAGGCAGTTCGCCGCTGATAAATTTCAACAGGTCGCGCGGTAGGTTACTCGCCCGATCGATAAACGTCAGCAGACCGAGGCGCTTCGTCACGACGGAGTTCCCGCCGACCGCCTGCCAGCCATCGTTGAGGATAATCGGCGTGTAAAACAGCACCGTGAGTACAGCCCCGGCCATTAATGCGAGCAGGAGCGCCCGCGCGCGTTGCCAGCGTTCGGGGCCACGCAGTTCGAAGACGATGCGCAGCAGAAAGTGGGCCGCGACGACGCCCATCGGATACACGAACACCGGCACCGTGAAAAACCCGATTGCTGACACCAGTGCGAATAACCCCCACTTCCAGATGGCATGGGGTTTCGTGGGGTCGTACAGTAGCAGAATGAGAAAGCACAACAGCACAATGCTGTAGCCGCGCGCATCGACCGCAAATGTCGCGATGGGGACCGCCGTTGCGGCGACCATCACCGTGCCCAACGCGACATCGTCGTTGTAGCGGTTGCGTGCTACGATCCCTAATATCGGCAGTAACACCGCACCCGCGACAAATGCCGGGATGCGTATCGCCCACAGTTGCCAGTCGAACGGGCGCCCCGTAGCGTTCATCAGCAGCGTGTGGAAAACGTGATTATTCGGCTCGTCGTAGTTGGTGAGGATGTATGCGGTGCCGTGCCTTGCGTAGTTGTAAACCGACCAAACTTCGTCACCGCGCCCCTCTCGGTCGAGGTAGGCCAACCGAAGGCCAACGCCTATGGCTGTGATGATCGCAAGATATAGCCAGAAGCGTCTACCCATTCAGCATGTCCTTGATGAAGGCGAGTAGGAGTGCATTGAATTGCACCGGGTACTCCATCATGGGGAAGTGTGCCGCGTTGGCCATTTCGATGTAGTTGCCGTTTGGCACCCGCCGCGCAATTTCCTTGGACAAATCGAGGTGGTACGCGACATCATCGGCCCCCTGGATCACCAGCGTCGGCGTCTTTATTTCCTCCAGGCGGCTCATCGAGTCCGGCTCATCGGTGTCGACGCGCCCGAGCGTCGCCGTGACGGCCGTCGAGGC
>CAYSVE010000176.1:0-9515 GCA_964434365.1 uncultured Anaerolineaceae bacterium
TCTTCCAGGTTGTGCTGCTGGGGGCGTACACCGGCCCCGGCGTCGAACTGGTGTTTTTCCTCGGGCTGGGGGCGTTCCTGGTCGCGTTTTACTTCGATCACCTGCACGCGATTGTGCTGGGCGCGCTGGTCGGCACACTCATCCCCACTTATGTACGCGATGTCGCCAGCGCAAGCGTGAGTGCGGTGACAATGTACTTGTTCCTGCGGGTGGCGTCGCTGGTAGTGCTGTCGATCGTCGTCGGCTTCATCTTGCCGACGGCCCTGCCGCCGGTGCACATTGCCACCGTGTTGCTGTTGCCGGTGGCGCAGGTCGCGGCGGTGTTCTTCTTGTACGAGGGGTTGGTGTATGGGCTACACGCGCTGTTGGAGAGCCGGCTGTGCGAGATCGAATAACCGAAACCTGAGAACCAATAGAGCCACACAGCCGACGGTACGGTGTTAAAATAGGCGCACTCTGCTTGCAAGCAAACCAAAAGCACATGGCAACCACCCTTATCCTGTGGCGCGTGCTGAAGTCCCCCGCGCGTGAGCACCCGGCGTTTATCTGGGCGTCCCGCCAACCTGTGCGGCGCGGGGGCATTAGCCTGTGGATCGTGCTGTGCGTGGTGGGGTTCTACGTGCTGCTATCGATGGTCGTTGGCAACAATGTGCCGCCGGGGTCGCGGGCGGCGCTCACCGCCTTCGCGCTGATGCTGCCGCTGGGCCTGCTGTTGTTCATCTTCAGTGGCACGGCCTACGGTGCCATCTGGTCGATGCGCATCAGCCACACGCTGCTCACTGCGCACAACACCGGCCTCTACGACCTCATCGCAACCTCGCCGGACGGCGGGCAAGGGGCGTCGTGGGCGGTGGCGAAGGGATGCCTGCACCGCGATAAGCTGTTCGAACGCATCCCCGACGCCGAAGCCCCGATTCAATCGCGGACGGTGCTGGTCATCCTCGCGGCGATTGTCGGCCTGATGTTCACGACGGAGCAGGGGCGCGCGGCGGTCATCCCCATAGTGTTGATGCTGATGGTGCTCACCGCGCTCCAAATCGACTACATGCAGTCGGCGGTGTTGGGCGCGCTGGTGGGCATGCTCACGCCCACCTTCGCCGGGGCCGAGGCGCGCACCTGGGCGCTGGGGCTGTTTTTGTCGTTGCAGGTGCTGGCCTACCTGCTCGTGCTGATTGCGGTACTGGTGGCCCTACCGGCTTTGTATCGCCTTGGCCCGGCGTGGATGAGCACCTACGGCCTCGGCGGCCTGCCGGAACTACTGGTATTCTACGCCGCGCGCGAGCCGATGCTGCGCGGCCTATATGGTTTACTCCAACATCAGCTTGGTGAGGACATGCGATGATTGCCCTGCGCTACTGGCGAACGCTCTGCCATCCGCCCTCGGCGGATATGGTGTACCAACGGGTGATGCAGGAAGAAAATGTTCGCCGGCGCTTTCGCAGCTTTTTCCGGTCGTCGGCATTCGATGTGCTGTACATCGCCTTTTTGATCGTGGTGCCGGTGGCGGTGTTCCTGGCCCCCCTTGTCGCAGGGACGATCTACGGCTTGTACTGGGCCGTGGAAGTCGCGACGGCCATCGCGCATCAGCGGCAGCGCGGCACCCACGACCTGCTGTGTTTGCTCCCGGGTGGTCAGTTCCCGGCCTACCACATGCTCACGGTCGCGAATGTGCGGCGCTGCGCGGCCTTTGTTCAGATGCGCACCCTCACCACCGTCACGTTGACGATTACCGCCGGCCTGTTGTTGATGACCCTGAGCGCTATCGGCATTCAACTGAGCGCTACCGGCCTCAACCCGGCCTCGCGGCATGTGCTGGTCGAGGAGTTCGGGTTGCTGCTGACCATCGCAGCGATCGGCTTTGGCCTGTATATGGATCAAGTGCAATCGGCGACGATCGGTAGCCTGCTGGGGATGCTCGTGCCGACTTTGGGCGGCAAAACGGAGGTCATTCGGCTTATCGCGCTCAGCAGCTTCGTCGGCGTGCAGATGCTCGCCTATGGCGCGGTGGGCGTGCTGGGGTTCGGGTTGTTGCCACGGCTCATCAGCCATACCGCTATTTTGTGGACCGCCCGCACGTTGATGCTGTTCGGGCTGCGCGACCTCATCGTGTTCGGGTTGTGGCGCGTCATCTACCGGCGGCTGCACACATGATCACCCTGATGCTGTGGCAGGCGCTTGTGCACCCCGCCCGCTGGAAGCACCCCCTCACGCACTACATCGCGCGCCGAGGTGCCTGTGTACTGGCACCGGGGTCCGTCGCGTTGATTTTGGGCGCGCTCCTCAGCGTGACGGTAGCCTTTTTCTTCCGTGCGGGTGCGCTATCCATGCGCATGATCGACAGTGTGCTGGTTACGTATTTGCCGTACTGGCTGGCGATACAGGCCAGTAGCAACTTCGGCAACGGGTTGGCGAGCGCGATGGCCGTCGCGGGCGGCGTACACGAGCAAGACCCGAACACCTTCGACCTGATGTGCCTCGCGCCGCAGGGGCCGGTGCAGGCCGTGTGGGCGATTAGCGTGGGATCGTTGCATTGTGGCAAAACCAACCCGGAGGACCGCCTGATTGCGCTCATTATCACCGTTGCATGGACGGCGGCCATCGCCGTTACTGCGGCGACGATGGTACTGCCTGGTGGGTTTTTGCTCCCGGCCTACCTGGTGGTGCTGGGCGCGTTTTTCGTCGACTATGTGCAGACGACGGTGCTGGGCGCGCAGTACGGGTTGCTCATCGCACACTACGTAACGAACAACGTGAACTCCCTGCTGATCTCGATTTACATGGCGGGCTACCTGCTATTGACGATGATTGCCAGCGCCCCGGCCATTTTCGGCTATTTTCGGGGCTGGTCGCCCGATATGCTTGTGATCGCGTGGGCGTTCTTTGGCGCGATTATTCGGCTGCTACTGCGCGAACGCCTGATTCGGGTGCTATGGTGGGTTATCCGCCACCAACTTAATGCCGACGACATCGAACTTAGCGACATGCTGCTGAGCAGCACCTACCCGGAACCGACCCTATGATGAGCTTTCGTTTGTGGCAGCGCCTCCACGACCCGCCCGCCATCCACGCCCCGCTGTACCAACTTGCCCGCAGGCCCTACCGCTACAAGCTGATGCCGCCGCTGTTCAACCGAAATGTGGGCTGCCTCGCGTTGATTTTCGCGCTGTGGTATGTGATGTGGCCCGTGATGCTGTTGGGGTTGCTGGCGGGGCCGGTGCTCGTACCGTTGATCATCAACGGGCGCGCGTTGATGTGGTCGATGCAGGCGGCGCGCACCGTCTCCGAGGCGCAGACGAGCGGCATTTACCCGGTGCTGGCGGCCCTCCCCGGTGGCCAATGGCAATTCAACTGGACGGCGGTTATCGCGGCAGTGCACAGCGACCGCACGTTTCCGCGCCTTAGCCGCGCGGACATGTGGGCGACGAGGGTGTTGTGGATGGGGTTGGCGTTCATCGCCGCGCCGTTTTTCCAGAGCAACTTTAGCCCCACCGCGACCTATGGCACGGGCTGGCTGGCCGCGTTTGTCTCGTTGGTGGTCGCCACATACTTCGACCAAACGCAGGCGGTGGTCGTGGGGGCGCTGGTGGGCATGCTCGCGCCCACCGAGGCCTATGGCATCGCCGGGACGCAGGTGTGGACGTTCACGGTGTATATGCTATTGACCGGTAGCGCTTACCTCGGCAGTGCGATCATCGGGTTGTGGGTGCTGCCCATGCTACTGGGCGGCATGTGGGGGGCAGCCCTCGCGCCGGGTGTAGCGGGGGGGCTGTTCGTCGCCGCGCGTGAGGCGACTGTGCGCGGCCTGTGGCGCTTGCTCGAAGAACGCTTCAGCGCGACAGATGCCCCCCGATGACCTGGCGTATCTTCGACGCGCTATTGCGCACCCGCACGCCGCATCCGCTCACCCGGCTGGTGACGACCAAACTCACCGAGTGGGAGCCGAACCGGCGCTGGTCAATCGTGTATGCGATACTGGCCTTCAGCCTGTTGTTGGTGGCGCGCGCACCCGCCGGGCCAATTACCGCGTCCACGCTGGGGTTGATCGCGGCGGTCCTCGCGACGACGCTCGGCTGGATGGCGATCGCGCTGGCCATCCTCCCGGCGATAACCGGCATCACGTACGCGAACCTCATCGCGTCGGTGCTGGGTGCCGAGCGGCAACGGGGGCGCTACGACCTGTTGCGGCTCACACCTCGGGGCGAGAGCGGCGCGGCCTGGGCGAATGCGTCGGCGTCGGTGCGTCGTCCGGCGCGCTTTTTCGCGCTCGATGTTCATAATGGGCTGCGCACCCACCTGCTGATGACCATGCTCATCGCGTTGATGGCGGGGGCCATCGCCCGGGTGTATCTCATCAACAACCCGTTTACCGCCGACGCCGACACCATCCCGACGATGGTTATTCTGCTGGCCCTCGTCCCGCATGTCGACCTACGGCAGAATCTCGTATTGGGGAGCCTGTGCGGCCTGCTGGCGGGGCGTTGGGCCAGGGCACGCCTGACGGCGCGGGTGCTCGCGCTGGCGCTGATGGCGACGGTGCAGTTGGGCGGGTCGTTCTTGTTGGCGTTGGTCGCGGCGGCGCTCTACAACCCGTTAAACCCCACCCCGGCGGGCTTCCTCACCGCGATAGGCGCGGGTTTGCTGGCGGCTTTAGCGTTCCGCGAGGCGATGGTGTGGGGGCTGTGGCACATTTTGGTGATGACGATGGCGGAGATACGCGACTTACTATGACCTTTCGGTTGTGGCGATACCTGCTGTTCACCGATGCCCCCCACGGCCTGCTAGACCGCACCGCGCGCTGGCGCGACACCCTCGGCAATGGCACCGAGAGCAGGCGTGCGTGGGGACAGGCAACGCGTGTGCTGCTGATGACGTTCGGGGCGTTGTTGTTAGGCGGCGGCCTCAACGAGACGTTCGCGGGCATCCTCGTGGTGTGGATGGCCACACTCGGCAGTTTGGTGTTTTTGCCGGTGGTGTTCTTCAATGGGCCGCTGGCGGGGGCCGTGTTGGCGGTGGGCATCGCCCGCCGAATCGCCGCACAACGCGTGGGCGGCGCGCACTACGACCTGCTGTGCTGCACCCCGGCGGGCGAGCCGGGCGTCATCTTCGCGATCACATCGGCCACGCTGCGTAATCGCGACCGCTTCAGCGGCATTGGCACCTACAACGCGACCGGCGCGCACCTGTTTTCCACGGTATACATCGTGGCGGGGGTGCTGGGTGGCTCGCTGGTGAGCACCTCGCTGCGCATGGACGCCGACGATATGGCGCGCGCGGCGGTGCTGGCCGTGCTGGTGATCGTGATGGTGCACGGCGGCTTTCGGCAGTCGGTGATTTTGGGGACATTGTGTGGGGTCATCGGCGGGTTGTATGGCACCAACCGCGTGATGGCGCAAATCCTCGCGGTGACGATTTACGCGGGTACGCAGTTGGCTTTCGCGCTGATTTTACTTCTCTCGCTTATTTTCCCGACCACTGAACCTGGTACGCTGTGGGTGGTTATCATCGGGGCCGGGCTAGCCTACGGCACCCGCGAGGGCATCATCGGTGGGTTATGGGTGTTGCTGAGGCACAAACTCGGCGAGCCCCTGTTCGACCTTGCCACCAAAGTGTGAGGTGTAGGGCTGTTTATGCCCTAACAAATTAAGGTCGCACGCAACACGCTAGCGTAGCCCCCAATAGTCAACTTTGCCGCCCGCTGAGTCCGCTTCCCCTTGAGTGGACTGTACCCGGCGCGTTATGATAGGTACAAGCATCTTAGGAGTATTCCCGTGACCAACCTCATAGACCCCAACGCCATCCCCACCGAGGGCTGGCAGCCGGACCCGAAAAGCCCCCGCCGCCGCCCACCGTGGATACGCGTGCGCGCGCCAAGCGGCGAAACCTACGAGAACGTCAAACAGTTGATGCGCAGCAAGGCGCTGCACACCGTCTGCGAAGAGGCGCAATGCCCGAACATCGGCGAGTGTTGGGGCCGTGGCACCGCCACCTTCCTCATGATGGGCGACACCTGTACCCGCTCGTGCGGCTTCTGCGATATTAAGACGGGCCGCCCCTCGCCCCTCGACTGGGCCGAACCGAATCGCATCGCGCAGTCTGTTAAGGCCATGAACCTGCGTCACGTCGTGATTACCTCGGTCAACCGCGACGAGCGCAAGGATGGCGGCGCGCCCATCTTCGCCATGGTCATCAAGCGCATTCGGCAGTTGCAGCCCGGTTGCAGCATCGAAGTCCTCATCCCGGACTTCAAGGGCAGCCAAGACGCGCTGAAAATCGTGATGGACGCGCAGCCGGAAATCCTCAACCACAACGTGGAGACAGTGCCGCGCCTGTTCAAAGAAGTGCAGCCGCAGGATAACTATGAGTGGGCGCTCGCGACGTTGCGCAACGCCAAAAAGATGGACCCGCTGGTACTGACGAAGAGCGGCATCATGGTGGGGCTGGGCGAAACCTTCGACGAGGTCGTCGAGGTGATGCGCGCCCTGGCCGAACAGGGCGTGGACATCCTCACGATTGGGCAGTACCTCCAGCCGAGCAAGGGGCATCTGCCCATCAAGCGTTACTACACGCCGGAGGAGTTCGACCGATTCCAGGAAATCGGGGCGGAACTGGGCTTCAAGTGGGTGGAAAGCGGCCCGCTGGTGCGCAGCAGCTACCGTGCCGACCAACAGGTGCGCGAACTCAGCAAGCTCAACTACATCCACATGCGCACGGACGAGCACGCGGTGGCTGGGGATTAAACCTCACCGCGCGCTGAGTTGGGTCACGGTTTGGTTGGGCGAGTCTATGACTCGCCCCTACACGGCTCGATTCAGCGCCTAGCCTACTAACACAGCGACTATTAATCCGTGCATTCGACGAATTGCAGCGGCGCACAGGCGGGCACGTCGTCGCCGTACACCCGAATATCGATCGGAGTGCCCTCTGCTTGCGCGCACCGACCATATGCCGTATCCAACACCTCACCGAATGCGGCCTGCTGTGGCACGGGGGGCATATCTTCAAGTGTGAAGGTCCACAGGTGCGGCACGCCATCGATGTAACTTTCGGCACGGGCGGTATAATTCGGCGCGAGGGACGCGTCGAGGCGTTCTGGCACTTCGAAGTTGTAGTCGATAGTCACAGTAATGCCTGAAATATCGACCATCGTGTTGAGGTGGGTGTACTGCAACGGTGTCTCGTGCAGGTAATAGTACAGCACCCGGTCGTTGAGCCACTCATCGTCCACTGGGCGCAGGTAGAACACAAACGCATCGTCCGGCGTGGTGCACTCGTCCGCCACCGCTTCGATGACATCCACCTCCGTGCTGTGTAGCGACACGAGATCATCTCGCGGGTTGACCACATTCGACGACCTGAAGTTGCCCGTCACCCCGGCGACTGCCCACACCACCACAAACGCCCCGCCAACGATTTTCGGAGCACGGGCAAGCCCCACAGCAATCAACAGAATCAACATCGCGTGCAACGGCCAGATGTGCCTCACGTTGATGAGAAACGACGACACCGCATTGAACATCAGCGCCAGCACGAGGAACAAACCCGCCAATACCGCTGGGAATAGCGCATGCTGCCCACGTACAGTGATGGCGGCTATCAGTAACCCCACCGGCAACAGCGTCAGCACCCCACTACCAAAACTCCACACGATGAGATACACAATCGTGCCGAGGTCCAAACTGCGGGCGAGTGCGCCTTCCATGCCCAGTCGTACAACCAACACCCCGGCCCACAACCCGGCAACAAGTGCGCTCAACAACAAACTGAACAGCACCGCACCCCACCGTTTGTTGTTCCGCGCCAGCAACAAATGGTAGATTCCCAGCGAGGCCCCCACCACATAGGCGGTATAGTGGGTGTACAGTAGCAGTACCAGGCTGAACACCAGCAACGCAGATCGCACGCGCCCGCCGCCACGTAAGTTGAGCCAGTACAGCCACAGGCTCAGCAGTGTCAACAACATAAACAGTGCGTACCCTCGCAATTCGTGAGCGTAATACGTCAGCATTGTCGTGGTGCCAAGCAGACCCGCCGCGTATAGCCCGGTGTGCCGCCCGCCGACGCTCGTGCCGAGGGAGTACATCACGCCGACGGACATCATCGCAAACAACAGCGACAGGTAGCGCAACACAAACGGCGAATACCCCGCGACCTGCCCCCAGCCATACGTCAGCAGGTAATAAAGGGGCGGCCACGGCTCGGCTGCGATAACGCGCTGCAACGTCCCGCCGAAGGTCGCATCACTAAATAGCGGGTCGCCGCCGACCATGTAAATGGTGATGTACTCGTCCAGCCAGATGGCATCGGTGGTCGCCAGCGGCAACGCCAGCCCATATGCCCCCAGCAATAGCGGCACCATCGGCCACCATCCTATGCGTAGCATGTAACTTACTCCCATAGAATCAAAAACGAGGCGCGTTGCGCCCCGTCGAGGATACCCGAGCCAGCAAAATAAGGGCTAGCTCTCGATAACTTTGTCGTCGATCAACTGCTGCTGGACCCTCTGGCCGCGCGGGTCGAAGGCGAAGTGCTGGCCGTACAGTTGGAACTCGATGTCTTGCATGGCGCGCCCGGCGCGGTTCTTTTCGATAGTGAAGACCACCCAGTCGCGGTATTGCTTGGCGTTGTACGGGTTAAACGAGACATGGTCCTTGCTGAGAATTTGGTACTTGTTGTTCATGATGATGGCGATGTCGCTCTCGTAGTCGAGGGCGCTGCTGCCGCGCAGGTGATACAGGTGAATGCGCTTGCTCTTGAGGCCTTCGCGGTCTGCCGCGACGATGCTCCACACCGGCACATCGAGGCTCAGGGCAACGTCCTTCAGCCCTTCGACGATCATCGTCACCTTGTCGTTTTCGTCGCGCGGGCGCTCGGGATGCACCGCAACCTTCTGCAAGTAGTCCACAAAAACGGTGACGTTCCCATTCGTCGCGTCGACGAGGCGCGCGGTCATCTCTTTGATGGCGCGTAGGGTCGTCACAGCCGGGCTGGCCTTCAGCAGGATCAGCCGGTCGGCGTAGCGCGAAATGCGCTGGAAGGCCGGGGCGGTGCGCTCGTGCCCACGCAGTATCTTTTGCAAGGAGCCGGTACCTTCGGCAGACCGCCCCACCACCGACTTCGCACGCTGGCTCACCACGATCTGGTAGAGGTCTTTCAGTTTGAGCGGCTTCGTCAGGTCGACCTCTGGCGGGAAGATGCTCTCCAGGCACAGCAACCGGTGCATGAGGTGCATTTCGGTGTGCTCGTAGGAGAGGTAGAAGGAATAGTGGTCTGGACGCATCGCCAGGTTCCGTGCGATTTGCAGCGTCGCGATGGTTTTGCCGACGCCCTGTGCCCCCCCCAGCAGGAACAACTCGGTTTTGCGTAGCCCACCACCGATGAACCCATCGAGCGGGTCGAAGCCGGTGGGGATGGGCACGTAGTCGACAAGGCCACCACGGACGATGCGGTCGTCGGCCTCGCTTATGACCTGTGACAGCGTGCGCGGTAGATGCGCACCTGCGCCAACACGACTCGAG
>CAYSVE010000177.1:0-9497 GCA_964434365.1 uncultured Anaerolineaceae bacterium
AGTTCAACGAAACGGCCTGTTGGAGCATTGTTAAGCTTCTGACGTCAAGCTGAGTGAAAGTCTCTTGCACAAAACCCAACAGGAGCGCCTCAGCGGCGCTCCGGTCGTGGAATTGCAGTTCTTGAATGCGTTGAAGAAGATCGTCCGTCACTTGCCGAGAATCTCGTTGCGCTTGCGAATCGCCATAGCGTGGGCTGGGAAGCCCTCGTAGTCGGCCAGCTTGGCCGTGATGCCCTGTAGACGGTCGTAGCCCTCCTCCGAGAGATACCCGATGCCTGACCGCTTCAGGAAGTCCCACACGCTCACCGAGGAAAACGTCCGCGCGAAGCCACCCGTCGGCAAGATAGCATTGAGGCCGAGGCAGTAGTTCGCCGTCGGAATCGGGGTCATTGGCCCAAGCAGTATTTCTCCGGCGTTTTGAATGCGGTTGAGTGTGACGAATGGCTCTTTCGTAAGCACTTCGAGGTGCTCCGGCGCGTAATCATTGACGAATTGGATCGATTCGTCGAGGCTGTTCGTCAATATGATACCGCCGTAGTTCGACAGAACATTCTCGACGAACTCACGCCGCCACTGCGGCAGTTCTGCGATGTATTCGGGCAGCACGTCGAGCGCCTTTTCAGCAACCTCGGTGCTATGCGTGACAAGAATCGCGGCAGAGTCTGGTCCGTGCTCTGCTTCGACGAGTAAGTCGAGCGCAGCAAGGCGGGGGTCGATCGTCTCATCCGCCAGGATAATCGATTCACTTGGCCCTGCTGGCAGGCCGACATCGAGCGTACCGTAGAGCAGGCGCTTCGCCGCAGAAACGTAGCTACTACCAGGGCCGATTACTTTGTCCACGCGCGGTACGGTCTCGGTGCCATAGGCAACGGCTGCGATGGCCTGCATGCCACCGACGACGTACACATCATCGACGCCAGCAACCTCTGCCGCCACGAGTGAGGCCGCATCGGCCTTGCCATCGGGGCGTGGGGGTGTGACGACGACCACACGCGGCACCTTAGCGACCTTGGCTGGTATCGCGAGCATCAGCATCACGGAGGGGAATGCCCCCTTGCCGCGCGGCACGTACAGCGCCGCACTCGCGATGGGTGAGACCTTCTCGCCTGCCATGATGCCGGGTCTCACTTCGGTGAACCACATCGGCTCTGGCATTTGCTCCTCGTGGAAGGCGCGAATATTCTCCGCCGCCGCTTCGATCGCCGCGATGACATCATCTTCGAGTTCGGCGCGCGCCGTAGCGAAGTCTTCTGGCGTAGCGCGCAGCATCTCGGCGGGAAACACTTCGGCATCGAACTGACGTGTGTACTCCACCACTGCTGCATCACCCTCGGTGCGTACACGCTCGGTGACTTCCCGCGCAAGCGGCAACAAATCGGAGATATCTTTTTCCGAACGACGCATGATCGTGGCGATGTCGGCATCGCTCAGTTCATCGAGCTTAAGATACCGGATCGAATTCTGAACAACCATAAATCAACTCACCTATAGACGTTAAACTTGGGCCGGTTGTGGTACCGGCGAAAAACCCTGAATGTAACCCTCGGTCGCGAGCAATTCCGCATTGAGGATGCTGCACCCAGCTGCACCACGAATCGTGTTGTGCGATAGCGACGCGAACTTGTATCCGAGGATTGGGCACTCACGCAAACGACCAATCGATGTGGTCATGCCATTACCGGCGTTCCGGTCGCGGCGAATTTGTGGGCGATCGTGCTGCGGGAGATACTGCACCGGTTGCTCTGGCGCGCTTGGCAGCGATTGCACGGTCTCGTTGCCTCGATATGCTTCCCAGACGGCTATGACATCGCCGAAGGATGGGGCATGGGCTAGGTCGACGGAAATCACTACAAGGTGGCCGTCGATGACGGGGACCCGATTACACGACGCGGATGGTACGGCATCGAGCCACACAACTTGTTCACCCTGCAAGCTACCCATGATTCGCAACGTCTCGGTTTCCATTTTTTGTTCGTCGCTGGGTACAAACGGTACCACGTTGTCGATAATATCGAGGGACGCGACGCCGGGATACCCCGCCCCGCTGATAGCCTGCATACTGACCATATTGAACTTACGCACACCAAACTGCTTGAGCGGTGCGAGGGCCATCACGACGGGCATCGTGGTGCAGTTTGAATTCGCGACCAACGCACCGCTCGTCCAACCGCGTTGCTTCCGCTGCACGTCTATCAGCCGGATATGATCTGCATTGACCTCAGGCAGCAGCAGCGGAACATCTTCCACCATACGATAGGCCGAGGCATTCGTGCACACGATGTGACCGGCCTGTGCCAGGGGCACCTCTATTTCGAGCGCGGCATCCTTCGGCAGTGCGGAGAAAACCAATGGCGAATCGAGCGGATCGTGCAACGCCTTGACCGTCATCCCACGCACGCGCTGCGGCGGCTGACCATCGAGTACCCAGTTGGCAGCTTCGCCATAGGTGCGCCCAGCACTACGGCCGGAGCCAACGACCTCGGCAATCTGGAACCAGGGATGGCCCTCGAGCAGTTGAATGAAACGTTGGCCGACTGCCCCGGTAGCGCCAAGGATAGCAACGTCGAGTTTGTTCATAGTGGGGTATCTCCTCTATCAGATGCCTACAGAACGCGTTTTAACCGCAGGGTACGACCCCAGCATCTTCACAAACGATGCCCGTTGCAAGAGCCGCACTAAGGCCGCTTGTAGCGCATCGTCCTGCCAGTGCCCCTCCACGTCGACGTAAAACACGGGTTCCCAGGGACGATTGCGGCGCGGTCGCGACTCGATTTTCGTCAGATTGAGTTCGCGGCTAGCGAATTCGCCCAGGCAATCGTAGAGTGCCGCGGGGCGGTGCATCGTGGCAAAGACGAGCGAGGTTTTGTTGTAATCCCCCGCATCCGGGTCGCCGTGGCCCAACACGAAGAACCGCGTGTAATTGAAGGGCACATCCTCGATTTCGTCTGCAAGTATCTCCATTTCGTACAGGTGCCCCGCCATCGAACTGGCGATGGCTGCTGTGCCCTCTGGCCGGTCGCGCGAGACGTCGTGTGCCGAGCCAGCCGTGTCGTACCACGGTTCCGCCTCGAAGCCGTTGCGTTTGAGGAACTTTTCGCACTGTGCGAGCGCCTGCCGATGCGAGCGCACCCGGGTGATGTCGGCCATGCCCATACCCCTCGGCGCGAGCAGCGCATGGTGCACATGCAGGATGATTTCCGCCTGAATGCGCAAATCATGGTCTAGCAGAAGTTCGTACGCCTGGTTGACCGCCCCAGCGAGTGCATTCTCGACTGGTAAAATGCCGTAGTCGACAGTGCGCGATTCGATAACGGCGAACAGTTCGCTTAGCGACGGACACGGGTGCGTGTTGACGGCGTCGCCGAAGTGCTGGCGAATGGCCTGCTCGGAGTAGGCCCCATGGACCCCCTGGAATGCAACGGTGATGGACAAGGTAACCTCAGAAGAAGTGTTTGCGTAAATTCCGCGTTAGGTTGGCGATTGTAGCGGCAACCGCGCGACGTCGCTAGGCACGTTTGACATTAAACCAACGTGAGTGATACTATTTATTTCGACAATGGGCATGATAAAAATGAGGCTGAGCTTCTTCACCATGCAAGAAACGCGACAGCATATTCTCGAAATTCTTAACCATCGTGGGCAGGCTACCGTCGAAGAAATCGTCACCGAACTGCGTGATCGGCGTGGAAGTAGCATCACGGCGGTAACCGTTCGGCACCACCTGAAACAATTGCAGGCGTCCGAACTCATCGACTCGCCGAATTTACGCCATAAAAGCCGCCCTGGTCGTCCACAACACGTGTATACGCTTACCGAGAAGGCGCGCGATCACTTCCCCGATAATTACCAGAATCTCGCGAGTACGCTACTCGCATCGATGCGAGAGCACTTGTCGGACGACGGGGTGAACGTAATTATCGAAGGTGTTGCCGATCGCATGGCCGAAACTGCGGCTATTCCAGATTTGCCGCTACCGCAACGCCTTAACCTGGTTGTAAAGTACCTGGACGAACAGGGATATGACGCCGGTTGGGAGCAAAGCGACGATGGATACCTATTGTTTACACGGAATTGTCCGTATCATGATGTTGCGCAGCACGATGAATCGCTCTGCCGGATGGACATGCGTTTGATTGCATCGCTAGTGGGTATCGTACCACGGCAAAAGGAGCGTGTCGTTAACGGTGACGCTACATGTACGTACTTCTTCCCACATAATGCTGACGCGCGTCAGCTTAATTGACCCACCCAGAGAGTCCGTGTTATAATCGTAAAAATTTCGTGTAAAAGCGCCAGAGGAGACCAACATGGCGATCAACGACCAGATTGGCATTTCGACCGACTTGATTTCTGTTACGCCGGCAGCGGCTAGCACCATCAAAACCCTTCTTGAGCAGCGTGAAATCCCGAATCATGCGCTGCGGGTATTCGTCTCCGGCGGCGGCTGCTCCGGGATGCAATATGGGATGGCCTTCGAAGAGGGACCACGCGAGACCGACAATGTCGTGTCCGTCGATGGCGTACGCCTCATCGTAGACCCAACCAGCATGATGTACCTGGAGGGCGCGGTTATCGACTTCGTCGATAGCTTGATGGGTGGCGGTTTCCGCATCGACAACCCGAACGCGGTATCGAGCTGTGGCTGTGGGCATTCCTTCAAGACGAAGGACGGCGCCGAAGCCGATGACGCCGGTTGCAGCACTTGCAGCAGCTACTAATTTAGCCTGCAACATCACAACAACGAATCATCTAAACGCCCGCATTGCTCGCAGCGGGCGTTTTTATTTTGGGCAGCTACACTAGCGGCGCATTGCAGTAATCAACAGCCCCAACGCACCGACCCCACCCAACAACACAATCGGCACAATCGGCGGCACGCCTTCCGACACGGAAAGCGCCAATCCTTCATCCTCGGTGGATGTTGTAAGGTTCACATCCGCCTCGGGCGTGGGTGCGATCGCAACAATATTCGGCGGAAACGTGAATGTCGGCAACACAGTAGCCTGTGAACCGCTGCTGTTGGCAGCTTCTCCATCTGGCGCGTTTACACCCGGAAACGCGATAATACGCGACTGTGCGGTAACCGTTAGCGCGCCCCCCGGCTGCGATAGCACAAAAGCCTGCGTTTCGGTCGCAGCAACAATTCGTGGGTCGGCGGTGGGTTCTGCAAACAGGTCCAATTCCTCGATCAATGCCTCGTTGCCAACGATGTTGACGAGATCACGAAAGACCCACGCTCGCCCTGTCGGCGACAACTCGAACTGAAACTGAATCCACTGGAAGTAACGCCCCAACACGATGTAGCGTTCGCCGGGGCGAATGACCCCCACCTGATTATCGTCGCCGATTTCGGGGCTACTGCGTGCGTTGACCTCCGAAATTGCCTCCACGAAGATCAAGCCCGATTGCGTTGGTGTGGGCGTGGCGCCGGTGATGTTGCTGGGTGCAACTTCGGTTGTTGCCACAGCTTGAACATCGGGTTGGGGCACGGTAGTCGGCAATTGAATTTGAGCCGGCGTGGCTGTCTGCGCATTGGTGGGTTGCCGAGACCACAATCCAACAGCGAGCGCGAAGACTACAAACAAATTACGCTTCATTGCTGGCCCCCTACCACGATACCCGATTGATTGGTGTTAAACGGCCCTGCTCAGCCTGGCGTTGTTCGCCACCTCGCAACAAAAAGCCCTGATACTCCTGATTAGGGATGCGGCTCACACGCCAGTCACTCATCACGAATGGTGGAATACCACAATCGACGCAGTCGGTAGGCAACCATTCGCCGTTATAGCGTCGTGCGATGTGCATGTGGGTCGCGTTGGAGAAGCCCCCTTCGCAAGCAGCAAAGCCGATTGTATCGCCGGGTTGCAACTGCGTGCCCGCCGAAACACGCCCTGTGGCTGCAATATGCAAATACAAAACAGACCATCCGGTCGCTTCATCACCATCGCCGTCGAGGTCGAGCACCACCGAGCCTTGCTCACTGCGCGCGATGACGCCCGGCGCAATGGCGGTCACGGGGAATTGTGAAGTGTAGCATGCCGGTTGCCCTGCCTCTCGCTCATCTGGCGGTGCAAAGTCGATTGCAGCCCACGCGCTACCGCCGCCCCACCCACCATGTGGCCCACCCGTGAAGAACCAAACTTGCTCTGGTGGGAAGGGCAACGTGAGCGCCGGTTGCGCCAAACCTGCTGGCACAAGCGGGTCAACGGATGATTCGAACGGATTGCCAAAGTAAACGCGGTATGTCTCGAAGAAACCACCTTGCGATACGTCGCGCTCCCAAACATCGAACGCCGTGTTTTGGCCCAAAAACAACTGCACACCCACCGTCCCCGCGTTGAGGCCTGGCGCAATCGAGAGGCGCGCGCCGTCGCCTAGCTGGAGAACCGTTAGGTCGCGATAGCGCCAGCCATAGTAACCGGCATTCAGCACGTTGGCGGCCCAGGCCAATTGTTTGTAGAGGCCGCTTCGGCTCGGGTCGACTTCCCCCAGTGCGTAAACAACCTGCTCATCACTCAGCACCGGCTGGCTCAGCCACCCTCCGCGATACTCCAACATCGCGAGAAGCACCCGCGGGTCGACACTGAACTCCAGCGAGACACGCTGAACGATTTGCGCGCCCGTGAGTAACTGTCGGTTAATCGAGCCGTCGGCGCGTCGTTGTTCCACGATGTCCGTCGTACTGCTGATGAGGCCTGGCTGCTGGCTCACAAACGCTTCCACATCGAAGGCGGGGCTGCCCGGCCCACGAACAAGGCGGCTATCCGGCAAAATTTTGAAGTCTGGCGTCGTATCTGGTGGCGGAGACGGTAGCTGCAACACCTGCCCGACTTCGATGAGATTGGGGTTATCGATACCGTTAAGTTCGGCGAGGGCCTCGACGCTGATGCCAAACTGCGAGGCGATCACCCCCAGTGTGTCGCCAGCCTGCACGACGTACTCACCGGCAAGGCTGGCAGCAGGGATGTCGCGGGTAGGATCGGCGGTCGGCTGGGGGACTGGCTCCTCCGCAGCCGCGTTTGGCGTTGGCTGCACGACAGGTGCGCTTGGTTCGGGTGAAGATGTGATGACGATAACCTGAGGTTGGCTGCGCGTACAGGCCAGCATAGCACCGACCCAGCACAGCCCACCCAGCAATAGCGAAAAGCGTCGTGTCAAACTAGTTGTAGCTCCAAATGCCGACAAATCCATCTGCGATTGTTACCGATGGTACCCCAGGTTGTGTGGTATCCAACAGGCTTATGATGGGATCATCGTTAACCAATTCCCCGTAGACGATGTGGCGGCTATCGGGTGACCAAACCTGGTGGCTTTGTGCAAATTGGTCGAAGTAAACGAACATGTACACCATGTTAGGGGTCGGCACAAACGGCGAGTAGCGGTCGACAGAATCTGCCTCGACATCGAGGACCGACCACGCCAACCCAACCTGACGTTGCACCATCGCAGCCGGTACACCGGCCCCCGCTGTGAAGGCGTCATCGGGCACAGCGACTGTGATGTACGCGAGTTTACTGCTATCTGGCGACCAGAAAAACGACAAAACACCGGTCGTGCTGCTACGGGCAAGGGTTTCACCGGTTTCTGCGTCGACAACCAAGAGCGGCCCCTGTTGTGATGTATAGGCGAACTTCTCGCCATCCGGCGACCACGCAAAGTACACGATACCATCAAGGTCATCGACAATGAGACGCTCGCTCTCACCGTCGACGATTACAATATCTGTCGATCGGCTCTCGCGGTCAAGTTTCCCGAACAGCAAGCGATCGTCGACAGGAGACCAATCGGGTGCCTGGAATGCGCCAGGAGATTGATCAAGGCTGGTGGTAATCGCCCCACTGTCCACGTCGTAGATGTCGAGGCGGCGATTGTTTCGCTGCCACAACATCTGCTGGCCGTTTGGGCTAAAGCTGTAGTAAAACGGCCCACCGCGCCCCGCTTGTTCGCTGCTGGGTTCTTCGAGCCGGTCTTTGATGAGTTCGACGAAAAGGCCGGTGCCTGGACTACTCAACAGCACCGCAAGTGCTCGACAGTTATCGCCGTCGGCACAATTACCTGGCGCCCAGTAGGCATAATTAAAGACCTCACGATCGCCTGTATAGGTGAGTTCACCTGTGCTCGTCCCATCGGCAGATACATAAACCTCGGTACTGAAGCGCTGTTCGGCGGCATCCTGCACGGTGAGAAAATACGCTAGCCGGTCATCTGAGGACCATGTGGGCCACCCATACTGCCGAATGAGATCACCTTCGGTCTGAGCGTCGTCGGTGAGAGCCGTACTCTCGCCGTCTGGCGCGAGTGTGTAGACGTTGTAGTCGGTGCCGACATACGCGATACGCCCCACCCGGTTGGCGTCGTCGACCTGGGCCGAAGCGACACCCCACCATATACAGGAAAAAAGAAGCCAGCTAAGATATTTCATGATAGTCTCTACTCTGGGTTAACATTCAAACTGATTGTATACTACCAAGCGTTCCTGAAATAAATTTGGAGTAGAACATGACAGTCTCCCGTGAAGATGTCGCCCGGATTTTCCCCGAGATGCAAGAACGCTTCGACGCTCAAAAGGCGGAAGGGCTGGATGCCGTGATTCAGTTCGACCTGAGTGGCGAGAGCGGTAGCGCGTACTGGGTGCACATCAATAACGGTGCAGTCTCGTATGAGGAAGGTGAGGCCGAAGAACCGCGCGTCACACTTATGGCAGATGCCGCGGACTATGTAGCCGTGGTAAAAGGCGAAATGAACCCAATGCAGGCCTTCATGCAGGGGAAAATAAAGGTCAAGGGTGATATGAGCCTGGCCCTGAAGCTACAAGGCATCTTTAACCTCTAACGAGTCGAGTCATATCTGTGTGAATGCAAACGGCCCCGCAGGTGTGCGGGGCCGCTTTTTGTCTAGAGTCACAATTTCGCAGGTTACTCTGGGAAGTCACCTAGCTCGAAGGTATCGAGGATACCCGCTTTATCGAGTTGAGCCATCGCAAGGGCTTCGTCGATAGCTTCCACCAGCTCATCATCCTCTTCGGCTTCGGCCTGCGCCAGCAATTCAGTGAGGATATTCGTAGCGCGCCCACCACCAATCTCACCGAGTGCCCACACAGCCATCGTCTGGATTTCGCGGTCTTCGTATTGCGCAGCTCGTGCAATCTCGCTGACAGCCTCCTCTAGCTCGAGTTCGCCGCTTGCTCGCACGGCCTCGTAGCGAATGCTTGGCTCCGTGTTGTTCAACTCCTGCAGAACGATGCTCTCCCAGCGCTCATCGCAGGATTTCCCCATCGCGAAGATCGCGCTGATGACCATATCGTCCTCATCGGACGCGTATGCCTCTTCGATGGCATCGGGAACAAGATCGTGGGTGCAGTTTGCGATCGACTCCAGAGCGCGACGACGGACATCGTTGTCTTCGCTGCGATTGTTCCAGATGTCGACGAGCGTGTCCTTGGCTTTTTCCCAGTCGCGGACTGGCAAGTTGCCCATCTCACCTTCGTAGATGAAGGC
>CAYSVE010000178.1:0-9470 GCA_964434365.1 uncultured Anaerolineaceae bacterium
CCTTCGCCGCTGCGAAACTGGCCGCGAGGGCTTTCGTCTGGTCGTAATTGCCGGTCGTTTTAATCACACGAGCGCCGTACACAGCAGCTTCACGCATTTTGTCGTTCGGCGTGAGGCTGGGGAAAAAGGCCCACAACTTGATGCCCGCGCGCGCGCAGTATGCCGCATACGCGATGGCGACATTGCCCGTGCTCGCGACGACCACCTCGCTTACGCCGAGTTCCTTCAGCGCCGAGACGGCCACCGTCGCCTGACGATCCTTGAAGCTGCGTGTCGGCCCCTGCCGTTCATCCTTGATGTACAGATGCTTGAGGCCGAGGTTCGCGGCAAGCGCCTGCGATTTGATGAGCGGCGTTCCCCCCTCGCTCATCGTCACGATGTTGCTGGCATCGTAGATGGGCAGTACCTCGCGGTATCGCCACAAACCCGCCGGGCGGGCGGCGATTTCCGCCTGCCACGCCTTCGCGTCGATCTTGTCTAGCTCATACCGGGCTTCGAGGATGTTCTCGCCACAGGTCGGGCAGCCTTTGATCCCGGCGTTCAACTGGTTGAGCGGTGTGCGCCAGCCACAGTTGATACACTCGATAACGATGTGCTTTGCTGTTGTTTGCACCTTATTCCCCATGATACCTAGCGAGGTGGTCGCGGACCTCCCCGATGAATTGTTCGTAGTTGTCCTGGTTCAGGTCCGCCTTGTAAAGAACTTCCAGGTCGGTCAGTTGATCGCGCTCATCCTCGCTGAAGGTCGTATCGCCCGTGACGATAATCACAGGGATCGAAGCCGTCTCTGGGCGGGCACGAAGCTCTTCGAGCACCGCGAAACCGTCCATCTCCGGCATCCGCAAGTCCAGGATAATCAGGTCTGGGCGACGACGCGCCACCAGCGAAATGCCCTCTGGCCCGGTGTGGGCTGCGAAGATGCGATACTTGCCTTTCTCTTGCAGGGCTTCCTGCAAAATGCGCGCACTTTCCGGTTGGTCATCGATGATGAGAATGCGATCGACGTTGCTTTCGGCCTCGGCCTGCACCACATCTTCGACGAGGTTTTCTGGCATAAATGGCCGTTGGATGACCTTGTGCGCCCCCAACTGGTAGGCCTGCTCGGTTTCGTCGCTCAGTGTAACCACAATCACCGGGATATCGAAGGTATCGTCGCGGTCCTTCACCTTCGCTAGGATGTCCCACCCGGCTCCGTTGGAGAAGTTGACATCCATGACGATGACGGTGGGCCGCAGGCCACTTGCCATCGCCTCCGCCTCTAGCGGGATGGTCGCAGCGAAGACTTCGAAGCCCTCGCGCTGCAACCCCCGGCGGAACTGGTCCACCATATCCGGGAGATCCTCGATGAGCAACACCTGCCGCTTCTGCTGGAAGACCCCCGGCGGTGGCCCACTGAGCTTCGAGGGACGGCGCGTCTCCGAAGTATCGGTGACGGTGCTGGTTTCCACGGTATCGGTATTGTCGCCGTCTTCGTGGTCATCCGGCAGCGATAGTGCCCCCGTCTGCGCGAGTTCGACGCGCTGGGTGGGTACAGTGATGGTAAATGTCGAGCCTTCGCCGACGATCGATTCTACCACCATCTCACCGCCCTGCATTTCTACCAGCGACTTGGCGATCGGCAGGCCAAGGCCAGTCCCCCCCACCGTGCGCGTCAGCGACGAGTCGACCTGACGGAAGGCCTCGAACAGCAGCGGCATATCCTTCTGGTCGATGCCGATGCCGGTATCGGCCACATCGATGCGAATGAAGTTTTCACTCTTTTCGCCGCGTTCCAGGTAAACCGAGAGCGTAATGGTACCCTGGTTCGTGAACTTCGCCGCATTGGAGACGAGATTCAGCAACACCTGCCGCGTACGGAATTCGTCGCCGAAGGCCTGTGGCAAGTTGTTGGCCATCTTCACGTGGATGTCTACCGGTTTTTCCTTCAGCAGGCCGATGCCGATGGAGCGAACCCCCTCGATCACCGGTTTGATGTCGAAGAAGTCCTGTTGCAGGTCCATCTTGTTCGCGGCGATCTTCGCGGAGTCTAGAATGTCGTTGATGAGACCGAGTAAGTGCTGGCCACTGTTGTAAATCGTGGTGAGGTCTTGCTCCTGCATTTCGGTCAACTCACCGTCGATGCCCTTGAGCATCACGCGGCTGAACCCGATGATGGAGTTCAGCGGGGTGCGCAGCTCGTGGCTCATGTTGGCGAGGAAGTCGCTCTTGAGGCGGTCCAGCTCGCGAAGCTGCTCGTTACTGCGCTGCACCTCTTCGACGAGGAGCGCGTTCTGGATAATCGCCGCAAGGGTACCACCGAGGGCCAACAGTAGCGTGAGGGTGTCCTGGTTGTAGGCGTTGGTGCGGTTGGCTTCCATCACCACCACAGCGATAGCCTCACCGGCACTGTTCAGCGGCACGACGATGGCCGAACGCGCCTCGGGCACGAGCGGCAGGTAGCGCGGCTCCTTGCGCACATCGTTGACGATCGTTGGCGTTAGGTCTGCCGAGGCGCTGCCGATGACATTCTCCTGGTCGCCGATCATTACCTCTTCGACCTCGGAGAGCGGCTGCAACGAGCCAGCGAGCGCGACGATCTTCATCACCAGCTCGTCGAGTTCGGGCCGTTCTTCGGCGAGGTACACACCCACCGACAACGACTCCAGCGAGCCGCGCATCAGTTCCACCACATTTTGCAGCGCTTCATCGATGGTGTCCGCAGAAGCCGCTGCCGTGGTAATCGTGAACAAGAAGCTCATTTCGTCTGCGCGCCGTTCGGACTGGGTGAAGAGCCGCGCGTTGTCGATGGCAACCGAAATCTGCGCCGCGAGTGTAGTCAACACGCCTACGTCGTCGTCGCCGAAGGCGTTCGCCTGGTTAGACTGCACGTCTAGCGCACCGACGACCTCACCCTTGATGATGATGGGCAGCGCCATTTCCGAGCGGGTCAGTGGCAGGTAGGGGTTCGGGCGGTGCGTCACCCGCGCATCGGACGTATCCAGCGCGATGATCGGCTTGGCCTGTTCGGTCACTTGGCCGATGACACTCGCTGAACCGCGTTGCAGCTTATGCTTGATGGCGAGCAACTGTTTGCCCGGTTCGCCTGTGCTCGCACGGAGTTCAGCATATTCGAACTCGTCATCCATAAGGAAGATTTGCACGTGGTCGTAGCCGAACTGGTCCTGGATGAGGTCCACCACACGTGGCAACAAGCGGTCGATTTCGAGAATCGAGGTCGCGATCTGGCTAACCTCAGCGGAGGTCGCCAACTGGCGCGCGCGGCGCTCGGTTTGTTCGAGCAGGAACGACGCTTCGAGCGAGAGGGAGGCTTGCTCGGCAAACGCCTGATAAATTCGCTGCTCGCGCTCGTTGTGGCGGTGCGGCTCGCGCGAGCCGATCCAGATGGCCCCGATGGAACGCGCGGTCACACGTAGTGGGATGACCGCCAGCGCGCGCGTATCCAGGCTTTCGATGCCCATGCGCTCCAAATCGCTGATGGCCTCGTTGGCGTGGATGTCATCGATGGTGATAACCTGCTGGCTCGCCAGTTGTGGCCACGCCGGGAACTGCTCGGCGGAGAGCGAAATTCCGCTGAGGTCGATGCTTTCATCGCGCTGCCAACTGGACACAACCTGTACCGTCGCGCCGCTGGCCTCCCAGGAGCGACTGCTGAGCAGCGCTACGAACACCTGGTTCACATGCACGCCGATGAGCTTCTCGACGACCACGTCGAGGATGTCTTCCGGCGAGACGGCATCGGCAAGGGCGCGGCTGGCCTGGTAGAGCGTGCTGGTTTCCTCCAGCGCATTCTGGATTTGCTCAAGCAGGATGATGTTGTCGACAACTACCGAAGCACCATCGGCGAGGGCACCCAGGTAGCGGACATTGCTATCGGTGAAGCGTCGTGGCTCGTGATAACCGATAATCATACGGCCATCGGGCATCCCCTTCACCTTCAAGCTCACCGAAGCGAGCGCCCGTACGTTACCGAGTGCCTGCACCGACAGTTCGAAGGCTGTGGGGTCGGTGATAGCATGCGCGTCCTCGATGTAAATGGCCTCATCGCGGAACAGATCGTGCGCTGTGAGTAATTCCTCGAATGGCATCGGTGGGCCATCGAGGCTAATGTTGAACAACTCCGTCAGGTCATACGGTGTTGCTGGGTCGGTCATCAAGTAGGCAGCATATACATCCGGCGACAGCGACTCCAGCGAACCCCGGACCACACTCGCCAGTTCGTTGAGGTCGCGCGCACCACTGACGGCGGTCGTCGCCCCGTAGAGCGCCATCGTTTCGCGCAAGGCGCGTTCCGTGCTTTCGAACAGGTAGCGGTTATCGATGGCGACGGCGGCGTTGTCGCCCAGCGTCGTCATGAAGCGCTCTTGCTCTGGCGTGTAGATATGCGGCTCGGCGTAGGTCGTCATCAACCAGCCGAGTGGCACCTCGCGGTTCGACGCCCGCAGCGGAACCGTCAGCAATGCGTGGATGTCGACAGTCGCGAGGCGCTGCTTCTCGGCTTCGCTGAGTTGCGGCGAGGCGCTAACGTCGGTAATCGCGATCGTGTCCTGTGGATTAAGCGCCCCTTCGGGCACAACCTCCATACTCAGCGGGGTCACCAGCGAACGCTCCACGGTGACACCACCGCCTGTTTCATCCAACAACAGCACGTGCGCATCGTGTGGATCGGTAATCATCATCTGGCTGAGGACCACATCGAGCACCTGCTCGAACTCGTCCACCTCGGAGAGCGAACGGGTGGCTTCGTAGAGGGCAATCGTCTCGCGCAGGTTATCCTGGAGTGTGTTTTCCAGGCTGCGCAGGTTACTGATGTCTTCGAAGGCCGCTACGATCGACGAGATATTCCCATACTCATCGAGGATGGGTGCTGCGTTAATCAGCAGGTCGACCTGATGTCCATCTTCGCCGATGACCGAAATATCGTCGCTAAAAGCCGAGGTGCCGCGCTCGCGGGTAACGAAGATCGGCAGCTCGTTGTTGGGATAGTGGAGTTGCGTGCCGGTGCGGTACAGGTTATATGTCTCGGCACTATAGGCCACCCCGTCTGGCACTTCGCGCTGGAGCAACTGCTGCATCTGCGCGTTGAACTGAACTGGTTGGAGCGTTTCTGCGTCCAACACGAGCACACCGGCTGGCAGTGTGTTCAAGATGGAGCGCAGCGTACCGCGTTCTTGTTCCGCCGCACGGAAGAGCCGTCGATTTTCTAGCGAGATGGCAACCTGGGTGCCCAGCGTGGAGATGAGCACTTCGTCGCGGCGGGTCAAGTCGGGTTGGTCGAGGCCGCGCCCTACTACCAACGCACCGATTACCATATCGCGGGCCACCAGCGGTACCGCGATGTGCTTGCCGATGACGGTTGCGGCCTGGCTATCCCTTTCGAACGCCGGGTACGTTTCGGGATCGTTCACAGTGATTTCGCGCTGCTCCACCACCGCGTCGACAGCGGAGTGTGTCTCGGTGAGGCGCAGCGCGTTTCGCTCAACAATCTGATACGATTCTGGCGCACGTTCGATCACCACATTTAGCGCGTCGCCTGAGGCATTCATCGTCAGCAGCAACCAGCGGTCGTACCCGGCGGTTTCTTCCAAGCGGGTGAAAAGCATATTCACGCTCTTCGAGAAGTCCGCACCGACCTGGCTCGCAAGCTGGCCCGCGTCGGCGAGTGCGAGCGCCTGCTGCGCTTCCTGCTGGGCTTGCTCGAACAGGATCAGGTTTTCTAACGAGGTCGCGATCTGGTCGGCGATGGCCTGGGCGAAGCGTTGATACTGCACGCTGAATGCGCCGACATCGAACGATTCGCACAGCATCAACCCCAGCCACATCTGGCGTGCCTCGAGTTGAATGCCGATGAAACTGCGTGTGCTACGCTCCTCCATCATCGCTGCGATGGCGGGTACTTCATCGAGGGCGGTGGTATCGGCCACGCGAACCAGCCCATCGGAACTGCGCACAAAACGTGACAGCGGGGTACGCCGTTGGTCGATGCGTGTTCCCACCTTCGGCGCGTTTGGATGCTCGATTTGATCCCACACATACGTGTATTCGAGAAAGGGCGCGGTGGGTGTCGGTTCTGGCGACGCCAGCAAAATCACCACCCGGTTGAGTTGTGGCAACGAGGCGAGATGCTGTGTCGCGGTTTGGTAGAGCACGGCTGTGTCTGGCGCGTCGGTGATGGCGCGGCTGGCCTCGTAGAGGCGCTGCGTCTCATCGAGGGCGCGCTCGGTTTGGTCCAGCAGGCGACGATTTTCCAGCACCGTGCTCATCTGCCCACTTAGCGCGCGGTAGATTTCGTAATCTTCCTCGGAGAGATCGCGCATCTGGTTACGCATCACGAAGAACACAGCGATGGGTCGGTTCGCACTGAACAACGGGAACGCCACGCCGAAGCGGTCGCCGTTTGCCCGTAGCATTTCGATGAGGCCGTTTTCTGGCGCGTCGTCCGGGTTTTTATCCAGCAGGATTTCACTGCCACGGTCGCGCATCGGCGAGCCTGAGGGTACCCTGTACTCGAACACTTCCTCTTCGGTTAACACCGTCCCGCCACTAGAGCGGGCCATAATCCGAATCCGCGTCGGCCAACTGGTCTCGTCAAGGTCACCCTCGAACGACCCCAGGCCGAAGCGGAGATCGGTTTCATCGGTTGTTTTCACAGCAGCGCGCACAAGGTCGGCAGCGCCCATACCCTGGTTGATGATGCGGCTGGCGGAGTACAGGCGCTCGTTTTGCGCGAGTGCGTTTTCCGTCTCTTGCAGCAGCAGGCTGTTTTCGATGGTAATACCGGCCTGGTCTGCAATGTTGTCGAAGATGCGTCCCTCCTGTTGGGAGAAGGTGCGCGCCATCGGGAAGCCGAATACCATCACGCCAGACCAGTTTCCACCGCGCGACAGCGGAATGAATACGAGCGATTGGGCGTTTAGCTGGCGGAACAACGCCAGCAGTTGATCGTCGAGGCGATTGTCTCGGGCTACATCCTCCACCAGTGTCACCTGGTTCGGGTGTAACGAGAGCAACAGTTCGTGGTCTGGCACATGCAGGCGCAAATCCTCGATGCCTGCCGGGGCCGGGCTGTTCCCGGCCTGCCACGTCGCTATGATCTTCACCCACTCTGGGTTGCTGCCCATACTGAAGTCATCGAAGGTAGCGAGCAAACCGGCGTTCGCGGCAGGTAACGCCGACCGCACGATAGACTCGATAATCTCATCGACAGACCCGGCCTCACTCAAAAAGCGCGCCGTCTGATAAAGCGCGTTCGTTTCGGCGAGGTTGCGCTGCGTTTCCTCGAACAACCGCGCGTTCTCCATCGCAAGCGCGACACGTTCCGCCACCGAGTTGAGGATGGTGTGGTCGCCGCTGGTGAAGGCCTGCCCCTGCGGCGGCGCGGCAGAAATCGTGCCGATGACCTGGCCGCGAATCGTGATCGGCACCATCAGCATTTCGGCAGTCGGGTACGACTCGATATCGGTTTGGCCAGTTTCGACCTCTAGCAAGTTGTAGCGGTAGACCTGCTGCAAACCGTATTCGCGCTCTAACTCATCGAAGGCGACTTTCGTCAACTGCCGGTTGAGCAACTCGATTTGATGAATGCGCTCGTCGGATTGACGCAGCAAACGCGTACGATATAGCGAAATCGCAATTTGGTCGGCGATGAGCTGGTAAACCTGCTGGTCTTCTTCTGTGAAGACATTCGGCGTGTCGCTTTGTAGGTCCAACGCGCCGATGACCTCCTCACCGATGACGAGCGGCAGCGCCATTTCGGCACGGGTATCCGGCAGCAGAGGGTTCGGGATGTGCGGTCGATCATCGCTCGGCGGTAGGTGGGTATCGTTAACGACTACAGCGTGCGATGTACTGGTCACACGGCCAATCACCGAGCGCGACCCGACTGGCAACCGGTGTTCGACTGCCAGCAAGCGCTTGCCGAGTTCGCCACGGCTGTAGACTAACACCGCATTGACGCCTGCGTCGTCAACGAGGAAAACCTGGGCGTGATACAGGCCGAACGAGTCGCAGATGAGGTCGACAGCGCGCTCCAGCATGGCGTCGATATCTGCCAGGGCAGCCGTTTCGCGGCTGATGCGCGCCGCAACGCTCATATTGCGCGAGTACAGGCGGTTCTGCGAGTCGATTTCATTCGTCAGTGTTTGAATACGCCGCGAGATAGTTTGCAGGGTGTCGATAGCCGTATCGGCCTCGGTGCCTTGTGTCTCGGCGGCTTGTCCAGTCGCGATTTGCTGTACCATCGTGCTCATGGTGCCGACAGGTCGCAACATCTGTGTGAGCAACCGGTCGGCAAACAACACGATGGCCGCCCCCAGCAACACACTCCCGAACAACACACTCACCGAAAGCAGGGTGGCATTGCCCAATGCCACCACCGAATTATCGATGAGCACGATGTGCCACGGCATATCGGGCGCGAAACCCACCGATATTGTTTCTGTGGAAATAATCGACTGCCCACGCGCAACGGTTTCGAGGGTGTTTGGGCTATCGGCAACGAAGGCCAGCGTGGCGTCTAGCTCCGGTTGCGCACCGGTGCTCAAAAAACTAAGGTAACCCCGCAGCGGATCTTCGCTATCTGCGAGCAGGTCGCCACGATTATTTAGGATGGCGTAACGACGCCCGTCGGCACCAAGCACCGGGTCGGACGCAGCACGGTTAACAACATCGAGGATGTTATCCGCAAAGACATCCAACTGCACCGCACCCAACACGGTCTGGTCGTTGGCACGTGTTACTGGTGCAGCAAACCGGAAGAAGGGCGTCAGTTGCCCGGTTTCGCTCTCAGTAGGGCTGATGAACTGCAACCGGCTGAGCACAACGTCGCCGCTGTTGGCTCGTAACGCTGCCGATAGCGTCGAGTCCTCGCTTTGGCTGCGCAGGCGAAAGTCGCGGTCTATCTCGAATTCACCATCGGGTGCAAAGTTTACTTCGGTCCACACCGAGCCAGTATTCATCACGTAGCGCACCGCGATGTGCTCACCAGGGTGGTTCTCCAGCAGCGCCAAAAGCTCGGTGAGGAGGGCAGTTTGCGCCGCTTCGAGGTCTTCCTGCGTGCTAGAAAGCGCAATCGTTTGTTGCGCGAACTCCTGTACGGCAGCCGTACCGGCAGCCTCGCGCAATTCGATAAACGTCTCGTCGAACTCTTCCAGCAGGGCATTGGTAAGGTTAAGCAGCGCGACATCCTGCACCTGCTGGACGCTTTGCCGCGCGCCATTTTGCACACCGAACACCCCGATTATGCCGATCAGCAGAAAGCTGATGACAATCGCCGGGCCGAGCCACCGCATCACACGGCGCTTGAGCGGAGTAGCTTGATTAATTGTCTGGTTTATGTTCATCGTCTACGCATCATCTGGCTTCGAGGGGGTTAGGCGAATGCTAACTTGCGGCGCGCGCAATGCGCGACCGACTTCACGGACAGTCGTCTTAAGGATAGCGTTGATGTCGGTTTCGGCGGTGAGCTTCGCGGC
>CAYSVE010000179.1:0-9464 GCA_964434365.1 uncultured Anaerolineaceae bacterium
TCCAGAAGTCCACCATTTCGGCACCGCTGAGCTTTTTGCCCTCAATGTCGAGGTTGTAGGTGCCGTCTTCGTAGATTTCAGATGTGGCCGGGTCCAGTGCGATGAAGATTTCATCGCCGGCCTTGTAGCCCGCCTTTTCGATGGCTTCCATGATGAGGTCCAGCGCGGCCTGGTTGCTGCCCAACCCCGAGGGCGCGAAACCGCCTTCGTCGCCGACGGTGGTGCTGTAGCCCTTGTCGTGGATGATCTTCTTTAGCGCGGCGTAGATTTCCACGCCCCAGCGCAGCCCCTCGCGGAAGCTATCGGCGCCGACGGGCATCACCATGAACTCCTGGAAGTCCGTTGCGTTGAGGGCGTGCTTACCGCCATTCATGATGTTCATCATGGGGACGGGCAGCACATGCGCGTGCACACCGCCGAGGTACGCGTACAGCGGTAGGTTGACGCTCGCAGCGGCGGCCCGCGCCACGGCCATCGATGCGCCGAGGATGGCGTTCGCGCCGAGGTTGTTCTTGTTCGCGGTGCCGTCGAGGTCGATCATTGCCTCGTCCACGGCCTTCTGATTGATGGCGTACATGCCGCGTAACGAATCGGCAATCGGCCCGTTGACCGATGCTGCTGCCTTGAGCGTGCCTTTGCCGTTGTACCGCTCTTTATCACCGTCGCGCAGTTCGATCGCTTCGTGTTCGCCCGTGGAAGCGCCGCTCGGTACGATTGCACGACCTAGGGCACCATCGGCCAGCAATACTTCGACTTCTACAGTAGGGTTCCCGCGCGAGTCGAGCACCTCGCGCGCGCGAATATTCTCGATAATGGTCATTGTTGCGTCTCCTGTTGTAGGATGCCACGTAAACGGGCCTAGTATAGCAACCGTGGTCGGCTTTCGCTGGTATTTAGGCCAATCTGTACGAAGTGGTGCCTGACAGGGGCACCTGTTTCGGATAAGATAAACAAGATCATCATCACAGAAAACGGAAGGGCGAGCGACTGTGAAACGTGCGATTTACCTGGATCATTCCGCAACAACCCCCACCGACCCACGGGTGGTGGAGGCCATGCTGCCATACTTCACCGAGGTGTACGGGAATGCGTCGTCTGCGCACAGTTTTGGGCGCAAGGCCGAAAGCGCCATCGAACGGGCGCGTGAGACGGTCGCACGCGTACTCAACTGCAAGCCAGAAGAAGTGATTTTCACCAGTTGCGGCAGCGAGAGCGATAATCTTGCGGTGCGTGGGGCGGCGTGGGCGCTGCGCGACAAAGGTAACCACCTCATCACGACGCCTGTCGAGCACAGTGCAGTCGTACGCACGGTGAACCAACTCGCCGCCATGCAGGGTTTCGAGGAGACGCTGTTGCCGGTCGATGCGCAGGCGATGGTAGACCCGTCGGCGTTCGAGGCGGCCATTCGCGCGAATACGACCTTCGCGAGTGTGATGTACGCCAACAACGAAGTCGGTAGCGTGCAGCCCATCGCCCAACTTGCCGAAATCGCCCACAAGCACGGGATGGTCTTTCATACCGATGCTGTGCAGGCACCAGGCCAACTCACGCTCGATGTCGAGCAACTTGGCGTCGATATGATGAGCATTAGCGGGCACAAGTTCTATGGGCCGAAAGGGGCCGGGGCACTGTACATCCGGCAGGGTACCGGCGTCACGCCGAGCCAAACGGGCGGCAGCCACGAGCGCGGTCTGCGCGCGGGGACGCACAACACACCGTTCATCGTCGGGTTGGCGAAGGCGCTCGAACTCGCGCATGCTGAGTTCGATGAGCGCGTGGCGCACTACACGGCATTGCGCGATCAGTTCATTGACGGGGTGATGACCCGCGTGCCCGGCGCCGAACTCACTGGCCACCCGGCGCATCGCCTGCCCGCCCACGCCAGTTTCGTGTTCGATGAGGTCGACGGCAATAGCCTTATTATTCACCTAGATATGAAGGGCGTCGCTGCCAGTAGCGCAAGTGCCTGTAAGACCGGTAACCCGGAGCCAAGCGGGGTGTTGCTCGCGATGGGCTTCGATACCCAAAAGGCCAAAAGCAGCCTGCGCATTTCTGTGGGCCAACACACCACCGAGGACGACATCGCCTACGCGGTGGATACCCTCGTGGATTCGATCGAAAAGCTGCGCAAAATGCAGCTTGCCTAACGAAAGACGGTTTCGGAGGAAACACCTTGTGAAGAACAACGCCGATACGCGCGTCGTAGTTGCGATGAGCGGGGGCGTGGATAGTTCGGTGACGGCGGCGCTGCTCGTCGAGCGCGGCTACGATGTGGTCGGCATGATGATGCGCCTGTGGTCCGAGGAGACGTCTGGTGGCGGTATCCATAACCGCTGCTGTACCCCAGACCAAATGGCCGACGCCCGCCGCATCGCCGACAAACTCGATATTCCGTTTTACGTCATCGATACCAAGATGACGTTCCGTAACACGGTCGTGCAGTATTTTATCGACCAACACGCGGCGGGCAATACGCCCAACCCGTGCCTGGAGTGCAACCGGCAGATTCGGTTCTCGTTTTTGCAGCAGCAGGCCCTCGGCCTCGATGCCGACTACCTCGCGACCGGGCATTACGCGCGCATCGCGCAAGGTGAAGACGGGCGCTACCTGCTGAGGCAGGGCCTCGACCCGCGCAAAGATCAGAGCTATGTGCTGAGTGTGATGGGGCAGGAACAACTTGCCCATGCGATGTTCCCGGTAGGCGAGTACGAAAAGACCGACGTCCGCGCGATGGCGCAGGAACTTGGCCTCAGCGTGCACAACAAGCAGGATAGCCAGGACCTCTGCTTTTTGGGCGACGGCGACTATCGCCGCTTTTTACGCGACCACGCGCCGAACATCCTCACCGAGGGTGAAATCGTCACACGGGCGGGGGAGGTCGTGGGGGCGCACAACGGCCTCGCGAATTACACCATCGGTCAACGCAAGGGCCTGGGTGTGACGCACGCCGTGCCCCTGTACGTGCTCGGCAAGGACGTGACGCAGAATCGGCTCGTCGTCGGCACGAAAGACGAGCTAGGCCGCACCGAACTCACTGCGAAGCGTGTCAACTGGGTAAGCGGTGAAGCGCCCGTTGGGCCGTTCCGTGCGGATGTGAAAATCCGCTACAAGGCGAAGGCCATGCCCGCGACCGTCGAAGCACGGGACGGCGACCGCATACACGTGACGTTCGATGAACCGCTACGTGATATCACGCCGGGGCAGGGGGCCGTCGTCTACAATGGTGATGTGTGCCTTGGCGGTGGGGTAATCGCGGCTCAGTAGACGGCGCCGATCACCCACTCGCGGATAAAGTCGTTGAACAGGAGCATCGCAACCGTACCGGCGACGATATATGGCCCGTAAGGCAGCGGTGTAAACAAGCTGGTGTTCTTGCGGGCCAATTTGCGTCCGATGATCCAGAACATGGCCCCAAATGCGCCCAGGAAAACTGTGAGGAAAATCGCGAAGATCATCGAGCGCCAGCCAAGGATGAGACCGCACAACGTCGCGAGCATCACATCGCCATAGCCGAAGGCGACCTCCTCGTTATCGAAGCCGCGTAGCGTCGCCGAAATGTAGCTGTACAGAAATCCGCCCATGTAGAACCCAAAGAATACCCCGAAGCCAAGGGCTGCCCCACCCAGCGCGGTGATTAAGGCCGGCGCGCCCCCGATGACGGGGAACAGCAGGGCATCGGCCAGGGCCAGGACGCACGACGGGAAAATGACCACTTCGAGGATAAGGCGGTGCTCAAGGTCGATGACCGTCACTAACACGAGGATGACGAGGTAGGCGAGCCAGAAGATAAGCTGCACCGGGTGGGTGGGGTCTTCGAATGTGCGGATTTGCAGCAACCCGATGACGAGCGCCAGCGCCGTCGCAGCTTCGGTAATGGGGTGCCGCCATGGTAATATCGAGCCTGTCGGCGCGGCGCGCTTGCCGAAGGCAAAGGCCGTAATGCCAAGCCATGCGATGACCGGGCGCGGCGTGTCGTCGGGGTAGTGGGGCAAACGCGGGCGACGCCGCTGTGGCAGGTCATCGGTTAGCACGTTGACGACCCCGCCCAGCAAAATGCCTAAGAGCGCTAAAACGAATAACTGCATGAAGAAGCTCCTAGCCGCCGGGTAGGGGTGGGGGTGGCGGCTATAAGTAGATGGACCCCGCGATGACGATGGCCCCGGCAATAAGCGCCGCAATGACGACCGCTGCCTGTTGGGCCGGGGTCAACGGCGGGTCTGCCGTTGCCGATGGCTGAGGCGCGTGCTCGCCGATGTACAGTGCCAACCGTGTCACCTCCGGCGGGCGCAGTTGCCATGCCGCGAACGATGCGTCCTGTCCGCCACGTAATCCCACGATGAGATACGCTGCTTCGGGGTAGGTGGCTTGTTGCACATCGGTTGGCGATGGAATCGGCGCGCCTGCGGGGTGCGAGTGATAAAAGCCCAGCAGGGTTTCGCCCTGGCGCTGCAAACCCATGAGCGCCTGCACCATTTCGCGACGGTCGAGTTCGTAGTGTGTAGTCGGCTGTGGGTGACGGTTCGTTACCCCGATGGCTGTACGCACACGCCCATCTGCATCACCGCCGAGTACACCGCAAACCTCGTTTGGCGCGCCCTCACGCGCGTGTTCTGCGATTTGCCGGGCAAGCGTGGGCGTCAGCCATAGCGTCACTAGCTTTCGTCCCCTGCGGACTCGGCGGCGATGGTGAAGCCTGTGACAACCTCATCCTGGGGGGGGGTACGTGTGTCGTAGAACAACTCCGTCGTGAGTGAGTAGCTGCCTGCCGGGTCGTCGGCAGTGCGCAGGTGCATCGTGAACTCCATGTCGTAGTGCATGGTTTCGATGATGTTCAGTTCGCTGACGATGTTATCGTCTTCGTCGTGGATGCTGAGATTGAGGTTGGGCCGCTCGCGGAAGGCCGTTACCTTGACGTTCACGCGCAGGCGACGCCGGTCGCGGTATGGCGTAATCGTCACACTCTCGATTTTTACGTCCTCGCGCGGTTGTGGCGAGGCATCTCCGTTGTTGAAAAATTGAATATCCATGCGGCAATAATAGGGTGTTTGGGCTACGAGTTCAAGACGGACTGCTGCCAGTTCTTAAGTGTCGCCATCGCTGTGTCGAACTGTGCTTCGGGCACGAACACGTGATCGGTCGTGTAGGCAGCGAACGGAAAAAAGCCCACATTCGCGGCGGCGAGTTCTGCGCTCAGCGCCGCCAAAAAGCCGATGAGGTCCGGCTCTAGCACGGCGATAACGGTGATGAGGCGGTACGTTTCGCCGAATTCGTGTCCGGGCATCCGCTCTGCGAAGTCATCGGCTGCTTCCGCAGGGATCATCATCGTGATCTCGTCTTTGTCGACGAGCAGCGCGCAAAACGGTTCGCCGACTTCGGCGACGATACCCGCCGCAACAGTGATGGCGTTGGGCGGCAATTTCAAAAAGCGGTAGCTCTGGTCATCGGTATAAAAGGTCGCGTCGCTGAGAATATCGCTAATCGTTTGTGGCATGGTAGTTACTCGTCGAATTGGTAGGTGGCTTCGGCGTAATAGCGAACCGCACGGTTCATCAATTTTTCTTGCAGCCAGTGCTGCAAGTCGGTGTTTTTGGCCCTCAGCGATGTTTGTTCCTCGCGTAGGGTTTTCATCGGGTAGTTGAGTTGCAGCGCACGCCCATGCACGATGTGCCGCGAGATACCCGGCGGCAGGTAGGCTTTGTGCCTCGCCGCGGCGACGATGTCGTGTGGCTCGTAGCCGGGGAAGAAGACCAGCGCGCTTGCGTCGGGGTACAGCGGCCAAACGTCATCGGGTTCGCTGAGTGCTGTGCGGTTGAGCGTCGCGTTTTCTTTGTAGATTTTCACCACATCGCGCAGGGCGGCATTTCGTTCGTGGACCGTCTCCACGGCGGCGCGCACCGCGAAAACCTCATCGTCGCGGTTGTAAATGTGCGCGATGGCGTATTTGTCCTGGCCGGGGTGGATGTCGACATCGGGCAGAGCGTGTAGTGCATCCATGAAAGCGTCCGCACTCCAATTGCTGATGATGTGGTTCCAGGTGCTCAATTCCACCGTGTGATAGTCGACCACTTGCACCAGCAGGTGTGGGAACGCCAAATACTTGAAGCTATAGCAACGGTTGGCCCCATCGAGGATGACAAACCGGTTGGTGCGGTCCATGGGGGTAACAATGGGCGGGTTGGTGAAAATCGTCGCAACTTTGAGCTTTTCGATAAGCGGAAGCGCCCGCTGATGATCGTGTTCCTCGTGAGCGAAAACCGTTTCGGATGGTACGATACGAAGGTCGGGCGGGGGGCGCTTACACGACTCGGTTGCATAGCTTGGCTCTTCGGTCAACAATCTGCGGGGAGGTTATCACGATGGTCAATATTCGGCAAGGGACTGCTCATGGGGGCCACTGAACAGGGCGCAGACGCCACGAAAGGCCGCTGGCTGACGATTCCGCGCACGTTGTGTTTCGTCATCAATGGCGACGATGTGCTCCTGATGAAACGAGGTCCGCACCGGCGCGTTTTCCCGAACAAATACAACGGCGTCGGGGGTCACATCGAGCGCGGTGAGGACCCCGCGAGCGGCGCGCTGCGCGAAATCAACGAGGAAACCGGGCTGGATGTTCACAGCCTGCGGCTGCGCGGGGTGTATAATATCGACGCTGGCGCCGAAACAGGTATCGTGTTGTTTATCTACACGGCAATCAGCGATGCGCGCGGGCCACTCATCGAAGGCGATGAGGGCACCCTGTACTGGGTACACAAGGACGAGGCGCTGTCGCTCGACCTCGTCGAGGATTTGCCGTACCTGTTGCCGCGCGTGCTCGATGACGGTGCGCCGATGTTCAGCGCGCACGTAAGCTACGACGACAACGACGACATCGACATCAAGTTTGTAACGGAATAGAGGGTTTCGATGGCTGGTAACGGTATGGCGCTGCCAGAGGGTGGCGCACAGGGGGGCAGCGAGACCGTGCTCAGCGCGCGGCTCAAGCGGCTTGGGATGTATGCGGCAGTCGCCGGTTGGGTGCTCGTACTCATGATTCCGCTGTTCTTCGTGGTGTTGGCGATCTTCGGTGAGTTTCGCTTTAGCAAGCCGGGGGATGTGCCCGACCATCACCTGCGGCTGTGGATGGTCATGGAGATCGACGAGCGCGGCATCGGTATGTCCAACACGTCGGTGAAGGACCGTGAAGACGACGCGTTGCAGGTGCAAACGCGCGTGCGCTACTTTTTGTGGGAAGGCGAGGGCGCGGACGAAGGGACAACTTATTGCACCGATTACATCCGCGAGAGCGCCGACGCCCCGTGGCAAACCGCGGGCGTCGTGGAGGGTGCCTGTGACGGATAGCGGTCGCTTTGCCTTCTTCGATGTCGCCGGGACGCTTGTGGCGGGTAACCCGTGGCGTGGCATGATGAAGTACCCGGCCATGAGCAAAACGCGGGTTTACGCGCGCTATCCGTTTATTTTGCCGCCGTGGTGGGCCAAAAACGCCGGTTTGTTGCCCGATGTGCAATTCCGGCAAATCTGGATTCGGCAGATGGCCGCATTGCTGAAGGGCATGACGCGCAACGAGACGAACGCGCTGTTTGCATGGATTGCCGATGAGTTCATGGGCGACGACTACCGCGACGATGTCGTCGCGCGCCTGCGGCAGCACAAAGCCGATGGCTACACGGTCATTCTCATCAGTGGGATGTTCGAGGAAATGACGGCCAAATTCGCAAACCACGTCGGTGCCGATGCGGCTGTCGGCACAGAACTGGGCTACCAGGCCGACGTGTGTACAGGGCGCATTGTTGGGCAAGGTTGTGCCGGTGACCTCAAGCTTCAATTCCTGCAAAAGTACCTAAACGCGCGCGGCCTACAGCCCGAGCATACGGTCAGTTATGCCTATGCCGATAGCTACAGTGATGTGCCGCTGTTGGCCTCGGTGGGGCACGCTGTGGCGACATACCCGGACGAGAAGCTGGCACTGGTCGTGCGAGAGCGGCGCTGGGAGACCATCGGCTAGAGGGATTATCGAAGGGGGATAGGCTATGGACATCCTGCAATCGCTGGACCCGGCGGTTTATACATGGCTGGCGCTCATCTGCGGTGGGCTGTGCATCCTGGGTGTGGTCGTGTTTTTCTTCGGGCAGGCGTTCGGCTTCTTGTTCGAGTTCTTCGGCTTTTTCGTCGAACTGGCAACGAGTGGCCCGTTCGGACTTTGCGGCTGTTTGGTGGGGTTGGTTGCGTGTGTGGGGTGCGCGCTGGCGGCCGTGCTGGTCAATTACGGCCTGCAAACGTGCGGCACGCCCGATGCCATCAACTTGTGTAGGTTGTTTGGGCAATAAAAAAACGGACCGCTACGTGCGCTCCGTTTTTGTGTGTAAGGTCCGTTTCAGGGTTAGGCCGGGCTGGGTGCTACCCCGCCGAACGATGGGCGCTGGTCGTCGCTATCGTCGCTGGGCTTGGCCTCAGGCGTGAGGTCGTCGCCGCCGGGCGGGGTCGGGGTGCCACCATCGCCGCCATCACCATCCATCAGCGCTTCGAACTCCTCGCGGTCGATGGTTTCGATCTCAAGCAGGCGCTGGGCGATGAGTTCTAGCTTATCGTTGTTTTCGTTGATCAGTCGCTTGGCTTCGGCGTAGCCCCAGTTTACCAGCCCGCGCACCTCGCTGTCGATCTCCTCGGCGACGGCTTCGCTGTAGTCGCGCTGCTCGCTGATCTCGCGGCCAAGGAACACCATTTCGTCCTTCTGGCCGAACATCATCGGGCCGAGCTTGTCGCTCATGCCGTAGCGAACAACCATCGCCCGGGCCATCTTCGACACGCGCTCGATGTCCGAGGACGCGCCGGTGGTGATTTCACCAAACTTGATTTCCTCGGCGGCACGGCCTGCGAGCGCCATCACGATGCGGTCCTTCATGTACGAGCGACTCGCGTACATGTTCTCATCTGGTAGAAACATGGTGGAGCCGCCGCTCATGCCGCGCGGGATAATCGTCACCTTACGGACGGGGTCGCCGAGGGGCAGTAAGTGGCCCACAACTGCGTGACCGGCTTCGTGGTAAGCCGTGATGAGCTTCTCCTGCTCGCTGATGACGCGGCTCTTGCGCTCCGGCCCGAGCACGACACGCTCGATAGCCTCTTGCAGGTCGCTGTTGCCGATGGTCTTTTTGTTCTTACGGGCAGCGAGAATAGCAGCTTCGTTGACCATGTTTTCAAGGTCGGCACCGACGAAGCCCGGCGTAGCCTTCGCAAGCGTTTCGAGGTCGACATCGGATGCGAGCGGCTTGCCACGCACATGCACCTTGAGGATTTGCTCGCGGCCACGCACGTCGGGGCGGTCGATGATGACGCGGCGGTCGAAGCGACCGGGGCGCATCAACGCCGGGTCGAGGATGTCTGGGCGGTTGGTCGCGGCGATGACGATGACATTCGTGTCGGTGTCGAAGCCGTCCATCTCGACGAGAAGCTGGTTGAGCGTCTGC
>CAYSVE010000180.1:0-9458 GCA_964434365.1 uncultured Anaerolineaceae bacterium
CCATCCTCACCGAATCGCTGATCGTCAACAGCCAGGATGCCGACTTGCTCGTGGCTGCCGCGATGAATTTCACTGCCATTGAAATCGCCGAAGAGATCAACCGCGAGGAATTTGGTGACGAACGACAAGCCGTTCTTTTCTTCGATATCCGTGACTATCTCATGGATGTGAGCGAAGTCGGCGAGCTTGCCCAACAGGCCAATGTGGAGCGCGTCGCACTAAACCACATCGCGCCAAATGTCTCTTCGGACGAACGCCTGTTAAATGCGTGGTTCGTGGACCCGATTGCGGAGATTTACGACGGCGAGATTATTGCAGGTGGCGACGGCACCACGATTGTGATTCCGTTGGACAGCGAATAGACGGGTGGTTGCGGCAGCAACGGGGGTGGGCTTGTTGCTGTCGTATTTGGGTGTGTGTTACAACCGGGGCGCTAACTGACGTAACCGCACATGGAGGGCGAGCGCGATGTTCAAACGCATATTAGGATGGTTGGGTGTCGTATTGGGCAGTGTTGGTGTTGTGCTAGGTTTGGCGGCAATCGTCGCGACGTGGTGGGTCAACGGCGTTCTGACAACGCAGGTGCTAAGGCTATTTACACCCATCGAACAAGCCCTCGTGTTTGGCGATGAAGCAAACATGCAGTTTGCCGTGTTTATCGCCAACACACAAACCCAGCTCACCGCTCTTGAGGAGGCAACCCCCGCTGCGGATGCTGTGCTCGCAGAATTGGCCGATGAGATCGCGGAGGTCCGGCGGTTGGCAACGACTGCGAATATCCTGCTGGCGTCTTTTGAGCCGATTCTCGCGCAATTCACCCGGGCAGACCAGTTGGCCACGGCCCTCAGCGATGCGCTTGCCACGCTCGTTTCAATTGACGCGCGTGTTCAACAGGTACAGCAAACGCGCACGGAAGCGATGGGAACGATTAACACAGAACTGGATGCGCTAGAGGCACGGTCCAGCGAGCTACAAACCGCCATTGATGAGACCAGCAACGACGTTGCGAAGCTCAAACGGCGTGTGCCGCGCTGGATTGATTTGTGGTCAGTGGGGGTTACGTTGCTTTTCGTGTGGTTTGGTACTGCACAGTACACCCTCATTCGCAGTAGCTGGCGGCTGGCGTCCCCGACTACACAGCGCTAGGGGGCACCGCCCCATCGGTATGTACTGACGTAAGCAGCAAAGCATTCGGTATGAAAACAGAACGGCTATAGGCAGTTCTACAACCCTGGCGGCCCCCTACTAAAACCGTTCGAGGGCGTTCGGTACACCGCGCCCGACCCGCCAGATTTGGAGCCGTTGATTATCGCATTGGATGACCCAATGCGGGTTGATCGTGCAGCAGCTGATAGCAAGAAAATCGCTACAGGAGTAATGGGAGATGAGATGGATTCGTTGGGTGCTTGCTCTTCTAGGTTTGGTTGCCCTTGTCATCATTAGTGCTTTGATGGTTGTTACGCGCAATCTTGCACGTGGCATTGTCTATCACGAGGAAACGCCGCTCACAGCAACCCTGGAGGAGTACGGCTTTACGTCGGACCAGTATGAGACGGTTGAACTTAGCGCCGCCGACGACATGCGCCTGGAGGGCTGGTTTATCGCCCCCCCAGGGAACGAGCTGACGGGTGCGGTGATCATCGTTCACGGGGTAGACGGATCGCGGAGTGACGATGTTTATATGGAGCGTGCCCGAGAAGTCCATGAGATGGGATATGCCGCCTTCCTGCTGGACTTGCGCCATCATGGCGGCAGCGACGGTGATTCCAGCACGATGGGCGTACTCGAGGCTTTGGATGTGCAGGCGGCGGTTGAGTACACACGCAATCAACCATCTGTCGACCCCGAACGCGTTGTCGTTTTTGGGACTTCTTTGGGCGGGGCTACGGCGATTCTTGCCGCCGCGGAAGATGAGGGCATCGCCGGTGTCATCGCGCTTGCACCGTTCTCAAGTGTCTATCATGTGGTGGGAGACAACGCTGTGGCCGCTTTTGGCCTGCCCCCACGCCCACTGGCGGACATGGTGATCTGGTGGGGAAATCGATGGGCAGAGGCCGATTTGAATGGTGCAGCACCAGTCAACGTGATCGCAGAGATTGCGCCGCGCCCGGTGCTGCTTGTTCATAGCATAGCAGACGACGTGACGCCCTACACCAGCGCCGAACGATTAATAGGGGCGGCGGGCGACAATACGGCGTTATGGACAGTTGAAGGCGGCGGACACGCTAACTTTCACGAGACGGTGCCAGATGAATTTCGCGAGCGCTGGCAAACCTTCTTGATTGATGTGATCGGCCCTGCGGCTGCATAGCCCCTCAGCGGGTATGCCCACGGGGATCATCGATGCGCCCTCCGGGTGGGGGCGCACGCACATCGCAACAAAAATGACCCGAAATCAACAAGCAGAAAGTTAGGACGAAACACGAGTAAGAAGCTCTGGATTTTGGCTGCGCCGTTGCTGGGCATCGGCGGCGCTGTTGTCGCGCAGGATGCCGAAACCTGTAATGCAGAACCAGAAGTCATGATGGCTGATGATGGTGTGGCGTTTGTTCGCACCCCCGATGCCTGCTTTGAGAACCTGACCGACTGGGACTATGAGCCACAGTACATCGAAATTGACGGCCTGCGTCAGGGGTATGTCGATGTTGGTTCTGGCGTATCTGGCGAAACGATTCTACTGCTGCACGCGCAGCCGGCGTGGTCGTACCTGTATCGCAAGATGATTCCTGAATTTGTCGAGGTTGGTCAGTTGTTGATCTTGAAACGCATGACGAAAAAGTTGACATTTTTTTCAGATATGGTACGCTGATGAAAGTAATTTTTATACTATTTATAAAATCGGGCGCAGCAAAAAATTGTCTTTTGTGAATGATCCTGCCGTAGATGAGCGCGGTGCGCTCTCAGTAATTTCCGATAGCCTGCCTAAGCTGAAGGGTGCTGGCAAGCGAGTTGCTGAGTTCGTGTTGAACGCGCCACAAGAAACCATCAACCTCACGATCACCGAGTTGAGCGCGCGCGTAGGTGTGAGCGATGCGACGGTGGTTCGCTTCGCACAGTCACTCGGGTATTCCGGCTACCATGCGCTTAAAATCCGCCTCGCAGAAGACATAATCTCGCCAATGATGGTCGCCCATGAAGACATGATGCCGGAAGATGGGGCGGGCGTTGCAGCTCAGAAGTCGCTCACAGTTGGTTTACGCTCACTAGAAGACACGCTTCATATCCTCAATACCGATGTACTCGAAGCAACGGTCGAGGCGTTTTGCGGGGCCAGGCAGGTTGCCCTCTTTGCCTCAGGCAACTCTATCCCCGTCGCCCTCGATTTCAACTTCCGCCTCACCCACATCGGTTTGTCTAGTCGGTTCTCGATTGACCCAACAATGCAGGAAATGTATGCAGCGTTGATGACCCACGAGGATTTGGCGGTTGGCATATCGCACACAGGAAGTTCCAAGGAGACAGTTCGCGCGCTGGAGTTGGCAAAAAATGGTGGTGCGCGGACCGTGAGCATTACGAATCATTCAGATTCACCGCTTTCGCGTCATGGTGAATACTGTTTGTTTACGGCTACCCGGGGCAGTCAGTTTCGTGGAGAAATGCTGAACTCCAACGTCGCTACCTTCGCGCTGATGGAAGCCCTGTACGTGGGCATCTGTGTAGAACGCTTTGATACGACAACGGTTCAGGCCGTTTCCAAAACAACCCGCGCGACTGAGCACCGCAAGTATTGAACGGATACCCTGTGAGGAGGTGACACCTTATGTGATACATCATCTGGAGTACCTGCTGCGATGGCCTGCACCAAGTTGCAGGAAAAGCTCACCTAAGACTTTCTCCGTACCATTTCTCAAATATTTAAGGAGTGCGAAAGCATGAAAAAGAGCATTGTTAGCTTTGCGTTAATTCTAATTTTGATCGTGACCGGTAGCTTGGCGATGGGCCAAGATGGCGTCACACTTGAGTTTTCTCAGTGGTGGGCAGATGAGCTGCCTGAAGGCGAATTCCGCGCGCTGATGGACGAGTTCGAAGCCGAAACCGGCATCGCTGTTGAGTTACTCAACGGTCCCTATTCGCAAATTAGAGAGCAGACCGTAGCGGGTGCCGCAACCGGAACCATGCCGGATGTCGTCGGGCTAGACGGTGCCTGGGTGAACGACTTCGTGCGCCAAGGCTCCCTTGCCGATATGACAATGCTGATGGGTGAAGCGGGATAGGAGGTCAGCTAGTTGGCTGCCCAAATTCAACTGGGTGGCTCCACGTACATGATCACAGTCGTGAACTTCGTGTATCCGGTGTTCATCAACCTGGACATCGTGGGCGAGGCTGGCATCGAGGACCTCCCGGCCACGCGCAGCGAATTCGCCGAAGCCGCATCGACCGTGACCAACCCGGACGAAAATGTCTACGGTTGGGTGTTGCCGTTGTCCATGCAGCTACCGAACGGTATCCAGAACGATGTGATGTCCTGGGTGTGGGCGAGCGGTGGCAACATGCTGGATGAAGACGGTATGCCAAACCTCGTCGGCAACGAAGATGTCATCAGCGCGATGGAGTTCATCAAGGGCTTGTACGATGATGGGCTTATCGCTCCTGGTACCTTCACCATGAGCGAGCAGGATAAGGTCGAAGAATTCACGAATGCCCGTGCGGCAATGATGGTTTCCTCGATGGCCCACATTAACCTGCTCCGCGATCGTAACCCGGACCTCAACTTCACCATCACCTCGCAACCGGCGGCGGATGGCTACGATGGCCCGCGCGGCCTGCCGTATGCCTCCTGGGGTATCGGTGTTGCCGAAAACAGTGAGCACGCTGCTGAGGCCTGGCAACTCGTCGAGTTCCTCATGAGCGAAGAGGTCAACTCGCGTTTGTCGTCCATCGCAAATGGCTTCCCCGGCAACGTAAACTCTACGCCAGACTTCGTTGAAACCGACGAGCTTTTCGGCCAGGCGTTCGCCGTGTTCCAGGAAAGCTACCTGTCGAACGAATTTGTTGGCCTTCCGGTCGCCGAGGAGTTGATGCGGCTGTTCAATGAGGAGTTCCAGCTTTACCTGGATGGTGACCAAACACTCGACGAAGCCCTCGCGAATGCCCAGGAAGCCTGGATGCCGTTCTTCGAGTAGGTTCTCGTTCGCTAAGGGTCTAGTTCTACTCTTCACGAAAAAAGCGGAGGCTGTCGGCCAAATCGGCTGACAGCCTTCAACCAGAATGAAACAATGAAGAGACCCAAAATATGGCAAGTGACATTATTTTTTCCGAGGCAAATAAACGGGACTCTATCTGGCTCAACGTAAAAAAGGGGTTGGTCCCCTACGCCTATCTATCACCGACGCTTATCTTGTTGATATTGCTGATGTTGATCCCTATCGGCACAGTCGTTTACTACTCCGTGCAAGACAATGTCGTCATTACAAGCACACCCCCGTCTTTTGTCGGTTTCGATAACTACATTGCAACCATCACAAGTGATGTTTTCCATCAGGCGCTACGGAACACGCTGTTTCTGTCCATCGTAAGCGTCATCGGTCATATGATCTTGGGTTTGTCATTCGCGATGATGCTCAATAGCAAATTGCTAGGGCCTGTCGAAAAAGCGCTCTTCCGCGTTATCTACATTCTTCCCTGGGTGTTCACCGCATCCATCATAGCAATCCTGTGGCGCTTGTTGTTGAACCCAAACGGTGTCGTCAACTACATAATCATGGAAGCGGGTATCGTCAGCCAGCAAATCGAGTGGCTGAGTTCGAGGGAGCTGGCGCTCGAAAGTGTGACATTCATCAACATCTGGGCGGGTTATCCGTTCTTTATGGTCAGCTTCCTGGCAGGCTTACAGGGTATTTCTGAGGATTTGTATGAAGCTGCCAAAATTGATGGGGCCAACAGCGTACAACTGATAAGGTATATTACGCTGCCACAGTTGAAACCGATTATCCTCAGCCTAGCAATGCTCGACTTCATCTGGACAACGCATCAGTTTCCATTGATTTGGATGACAACTGGAGGTGGGCCTATACGGGCTTCGGAGGTGTTGAGCACTTTTACCTACAAACAGGCGTTCAGTTCATACCAGTTTTCGATGGCTGCAACCACTGCGGTTTTCATCATGGCGCTCACCACATTTGTTGCGATCTTCTATGTTCGGCAGCAAAGATCGGCGGTTGATTGATGACGCGTGCCCAAAAAAACCGCCTGACGAAACTATTTCTGTATGGTGCATTAATCTTGGGGGCGTGCTTTGCGGGCCTCCCCGTTTTATGGATGATCTCGTCCTCGTTTAAGTCGAACCTTGAAATTTTTGCGTATCCGCCGCGTCTCATCGATGACTCGTTCTCGTTCGATGCCTACATCGCCGTAATCACAGACCCAGAAAAGCGACGATTCTTCTTCAATAGTTATCTCGTCTCCATTATGGTGACGATCATCACCTCAGCGCTGGGTATCCTGGCGGGGTACAGCTTCAGCCGGTACGATTTCCGGTTCAAGAACTTCCTGAACGTGGTTATCATCGGCGTGCAGTCGGTGCCACCCATCGCCTTGATGATCCCATACTTTGGCCTCATCGTTGTGCTCCAATTGTACAACTCGTATTGGGCACTTATCCTAACCTACATGGTTTTCACGTTGCCTTATGCCATAATCATGATGACAGGGTACTTCAATACGCTACCGCGCGATTTAGACGAAGCGGTTATGATCGACGGTGGCAACAGTTTTGTCATTCTGTGGCGTGTCCTCGTTCCGATCTCGTTACCGGGTATCGTCTCGGTGGGGGTTTATACCTTTATGCTGGCCTGGAATGAGTTCCTGTTCGCCCTCACCCTCACACGGACGAACGACATGCGCACCGTGCCGATTGGCATACAGCTATTGATGGGACAGCATTCGTTTGAGTGGAACCAGATGATGGCAATGAGTGTGCTGGGGTCGCTACCCGTGTTGATACTCTTCTTGCTCTTCCAGCGGTACTTTATCGCAGGCATGTCGGCAGGGTCAATCAAATAATAAGCTTGCCTGCAACAAATGTGTGTTTACAGCTTATTTGTATGACCCATAAAGGTCAGCATCATCTCAGAGAATGGAGCCAGTGCTTATGTTACTGAATATGAAAGACCTATTGGCGGTAGCCCACGAGCACCACTTTGCTGTGCCAGCGTTCAATATCAGCAGCAATATGCTGCTTACCGGTGTTATACAAGCCTCCGAGGAGGCAAACGCGCCGGTTATCCTCGCAATTCATCCAGATGAGTTGGCGTTCGTAGGGACGGCTTTCATCAAGGCAGCCGTAGAAGAGGCAACCAAGGCAAGCATCCCGGTTTGCATTCATCTCGACCACGGGTCTACCCTCAAGCAGATCATGACTGCTATCCAATGTGGTTTTACATCCGTGATGATCGATGCCTCTGTAGAGCCTCTCGATGTCAACATAGCCCGCAGCAAGGAAGTTGTCGAGTTGGCGCACGCTGTTAATGTGTCCGTCGAAGGTGAGCTTGGCACAATTGGCGAGGCTGATAACCAGGCCGAGGGGGGCGCAGAAGAAATTATCTACGTCGACCCTAACGATGTCGAGACGTTTGTCGAAGCGACCGGCGTCGATACGCTGGCCGTAGCCGTCGGTACGGCGCACGGTTACTACCCAAAAGGGATGAAACCAGAACTGCGCATGGAACTCATCAAAGAAATTGCCGACAGGGTCGACATCCCGCTTGTGCTGCATGGGGGGTCTGGCAATCCAGACGAGGAAGTCGCAAGGGCAGTGAAGCTGGGCATCAATAAGATCAATATTTCCAGCGATATAAAGCATGCCTTCTACCAGAAGGCGCGTGAGGTACTGCAAGATCCTACGCTGCGCGAGCCGCTGATGATCTACCCGGCTTGCATCGCTGCGATGAAGCAGATTGCCCATCAAAAGTTTGACCTGTTCGATACGACAGGCAAGGCCTCGCTGTACTAGCCATGGCGGGCGAGGCAAGGCCTCGCCCTAACCGTCTCAACACGGTTCGGTACTTGCTGGGAACCGGTTGCTCTGTACCAACCACTGAACCGAACCTTGCGCAGCTTGCTGCATAACCACGAAAGAGTCTATGAACGAACGCATCGCCCTGGGGTTTGGCAATAATATCGACTACGAGATAGGCTGGGACTCCACGGTATTTGAGGAGCTAATCCTACGGCACAATATCCGTAAAGATGAGCTGGACGTGAATCGAGTGATTGACTCTGAGCGCGACCTGGTCATATCTATCTTGAGCTTTCTGGAGCTGGGGAGCGGTGGCGAACGGTTTGTTGCCTCCTCAAGTATTATCGAGGTGCTGGCACAGCGCTTCGAAAAGAAGATCACGCTGGGTGGTACCAGCGTACGTGCGGCCATTGCTATGCGGAAGTTGGGGCATAAGTCCGCGCTACACCTGGTTACCATCAACGACCATGTCCGGCGGTTGCTTCCACAGAACAGCCCCTACGTTTGCAGTAACGGTGAGGATAGTTCGTACCCCCACCTCATTGTGCAATTTATGGAAAATACGTGTGTGACCGCAGGTGATATAGACATCCGCAGTAGCCACGCTAATCGACTGATTTACCACTGCGACACTGACAACATTGCCATGAACCTCAATGAGGATTTCGCCGACCTCATAACAGATGCAGAGGTATTTCTGATCGCAGGGTTCAATGCCATGCAAAGCGAGGCACTGCTCTCGCAACGGCTGGTATCCGTTCAAAAAATGATGGCGAGCCTACCGATAGGCGCATTGGTTTATTACGAAGATGCGGGCTTTTACAATCCCGCATTCAGTCGGCTTATTCGCAGTACACTTGCCGAGAAGATCAATATCTACAGCCTGAACGAAGATGAATTGCAGGACTACCTGAATCGTCGGCTTGACCTGCTAGATGTAGAACAGATACGCAGCGCACTGCCTGAACTACACAAACTTATTCCTGTTCCCGCAATCGTCGTCCACACGAAGCACTGGGCGTTAGCATACGGCAAGGACGCAGCACGACTCGCCCGCCCACTCAAGGCTGCTACGACCATGGCCACGACACGCTATTGTTTTGGAGACAACTTCACCCCAGCCAATTACAAAGCTGTTGAATCCCTGCCACCTACCGAGGTGAATATGGCATTTGCCGATGCCATTAACAGGTTACCGGGTGATCATCTGCATTGTGTACCGGTTGCAAATGTTGGCCACATAAAAAGCCCACTAGCGACGACAGTAGGCTTGGGAGATGCCTTTGTCGGAGGCTTTCTGCCTGCATTGTTAGCGTAGCCTGGCGAGCGCACCCTACCCGTTCCTACCGTTGCTACAAGCCTATGAAATCCCCAAACAACTCGGAGATTTTCGTGTGCTTGAGGCCATTGATTCCGAGGTGATTACCAATTGGCGATGGCTGAGTGCTTAGAGCCGATTTTGGCTTAGAAATCTACCGTAATGTTTTGCGGGTTTAGGTGT